>CATKHE010000182.1 GCA_949747935.1 uncultured Eubacteriales bacterium | reverse complement strand
CCTATCCCAAAACAGAAAATTAACAGGCGGTCTAACCCGGCGCGGGGGCGTTTGCCTCCGCGTTTTTATTTGTCCTTCAGGGAAGGGTCACAGCAGATAACAGCCTTGACGCCCTCGCCCCGCATAGACGATTCAAACCCCTCACGCCAGTTCTCCAGGGAGACGATTTTGCTGACGATTTTTTCGGGGACAACGGTGCCCTCGCCCAGCAGACGGATGGAGGTGCGCCAGGAGCTGGGCTTCTGGCTGCGGGAGCCCACATAGTTGATCTCCTTGTGAAGAATCAGGTCGGTCCAGATTGGAACCTTTGCCTCGGGGAAGACGCCCATCTGAACCACGGTGCCCTTCCGGCGGGTGAGCTCCAAGGCCTTATTGGCGGCGGGGACGGCGCCGGAGCACTCAAAGGCGATATCCACCCCCTCGCCGTTGGTCATCTCCTTGATAATGGCGGCCAGGTCCTCCTTGGTCTGATCCACCGCCCGGTCGGCGCCGTTGGAGAGGGCGATGGCGAAGCGCTCCGCATCGGCGGTAAGACCGGCCACAATCACTGTAGCTCCCTGGGCCTTGCACACCTGGGCGACCATCTGGCCGATAGCCCCTGCCCCGAAGACACAGACGACGTCCCCCTTCTGTACATTGCCCTTCTCAATGCTGGAGTGGACACCGCAGGCCAGCGGCTCGGTGAGGGCAGCGGAGAGGAGGCTGACGTGGCCGGGCAGCACATGGACACTTTCCTCCCTGCTGACTACGTATTCGGCCATGCTGCCGTTGATCTGGGTTCCGATCCCCCTGCGGTTGGAGCAGAGATTGTAGTCCTTGCTGGCGCAGCTGCTGCAGTGACCGCAGGTGGCGAAGGTGGTCTCGCTGGTCACCCGGTCCCCCACCTTGACATGTTTCACATCGGGTCCCACGGCGGTGACAATTCCGGAGAACTCGTGGCCGAGGACGACAGGCGGCTTGGTGCTGGCGTAAGAGCCCTTGAAGGCGTGCAGATCGGTGCCGCAGATACCGGAATAGGCGATCTTGATTTTTACCAGGTCGCCGACGGCCTCCGGCTCCGGAATATCCTGATATACCATATTGTCATAGCCTGGAGCTGTTTTTACTACTGCTTTCATGCGGAAGACCTCCCCCTCGAATATTTGTAAATGATTTTGCTGTATATGTTACATTTGTTCAACGATAAGAATTTTTATCTGTGATGACTTTACACTCCTTTTGTTTGAATGTCAACCAAAAATGTGTTAAATGACCAATTTTGTTGTATTTAACAAAATGTATATAGATATTTTGTTGAATATGACATGAGGTGCGTTGTTGACAAATGTTCGTATATGTGAAATACTTATCATCGAAATAGGAGGGGAAATACCGTGCCCCCTCAAGTTGCCTGCGTCGTCTCCCCGATCAGGGAGGAATATCCGACGAACACGAAAGGAGATATGTACAATGCCAGACAAAAACTATTCCAAGGCGGAGATTGCCCGTGCGGCCACGAACGTGCGCAAGCACATTCTGAAGCTGGCCATTGAGCGGGGGGGCTGCTATCTGACCCAGGCCTGCTCCTCGGCTGAAATTGTTACCTCCCTTTATATGAATATCCTCAACCTGGGACCCAGCCTGGGCTGTCCCGACGCACAGCCCTTCCCGGGGGTCCCCTCTCCCACCAACATGGATTACCCCAAGGGCTCCCTCTATCATGGGGAGCAGACCCCTGGCCGGGACCGGTTCTTTGTCTCCTGCTGCCATTACGCCTCTGTCATTTACTGCGCGCTGGTGGAAGCGGGCCGCATTTCCCCCGCGGCCATCGAGAAGTTCAATGTGGACGGCTGGAACATGGAGATGATTGGCGCGGAGCACTCCCCCGGCTTCGAAAATACCGCCGGCTCCCTGGGACAGACGGTTTCGATCGCCGCGGGCACCGCCCACGCCTACAAGCTGAAGGGCAATACGGGCCGGATCTTCTGTATGCTGTCTGACGGCGAGCTGGAGGAGGGACAGGACTGGGAGTGTTTCCAGGCCGCCGCCTTCTACAAGCTGGACAATTTTATCGTCTTTGCCGATATCAATCATCAGCAGCTAGAGGGCTGGACCAAGGATGTGATGAACATCGAGCCTCTGGAGGAGCGCATGAAGGCCTTTGGCTGGGCGGTGGCCCGCATTGACGGCCACGATCTTGACGCCCTGGAGCAGGCCGCAAGCATGCCCCATCCCGGCAAGCCGCTCATGGTTCTATGCGATACCAACCCGGCACAGGGAATTCCTCTGCTGGAATCTATGGTGCCCAAGCATTTTGTGCGTATTCCTGCTGACCGCCGGGCGGAATTTGAAGCCTTCTGCGCCCAGATGTAATTGAGAAAGGAGATGTGATTACCATGAAAATTGAAGTGAATACCCACTCGAAAAACATGCTGCGCATGGCCAAGGAGCACCCCGAGATTGTGGTTATGTCCGCCGATCTGGGGACCTCCTGCGAGATCAAGGAATTCCATGACCAGTACCCGGACCGGTACTTCTCTCTGGGCATCGCGGAGCAGAATATGTGCTCCTGGGCGGCTGGTCTGGCCCGGGAGGGCTTCCGCCCCTTTATTCATACCTTTGCTGTCTTTCTCTACCGCCGGATTCTGGACCAGTTGGAGATGAGCGTGGCTTACCCCAATCTGCCTGTGGTCTTTATGGGCTTTGTCCCTGGCATTACCACCCCCGGCGGCGTGACTCATCAGTCCACAAACGATGTGGGTGTGCTGCGCACCGTGCCCAATCTGGCCATCTTCGATATCGGCGACGCCACCGAGATTGATGGCGTGCTGGACCTGGCCTATGACTACAACGGCCCTGTGTATATCCGTATGCTCCGAAAAGAGGTCCCCCGCCTTTTCCCTGCAGCCGAGCCCATGCGGTTTAACCACGCCCGTATCCTCTCCGAGGGGACTGATATTACCCTGCTCTCCTCCTCGATCTGTACCGAGGAGGCCATGCGGGCCACCGCGGTCCTGAAGGAGAAGGGGGTGTCCGTCCAGCACCTCCACGTGTCCACCCTCAAGCCCTTCACCGACCCCCAGGTGGTGGAGGCCTGCCAGAAAGCGAAGCATGGTGTGGTCACCATTGAGAACGGCACCGTCATCGGCGGTCTGGGTTCCGCCGTGGCCGACGTGATGGCTGAAAACGGCATTGGCAAACGGCTGGTCAAGGTGGGGCTGAACGACACCTACGCCCATGGAGCCTCTAAAATGTACCTGCTCAAGAAATACCAGATGGGCGCTATGGATCTGATCGGCGCCGTAGAGAAGCTGATGGACAAAGACCTGGGCATTCAGGAGCAGGATATGGAGGATATCCGCTTCGTGGACTTCTCCGCGGTGTGATGCTTCGGGCCTGCGTTTTTGATCTGGATGGCACCCTGGTTGATACACTGCCCACCGTTCACCACTACTGCTGCGCCACTCTGGTCCATTTTGGGCTGAATCCGGTCACGCTTGACCAGTGCCGGGGCCTGTGCCGGCTGTCCATCGCTCAATTCTATCCCCAGCTGCTGCGGCTGGGCGGGTGTCCCGAGGAGCGCATCGAGCCGCTGCTGGAGCCTGTCCGTCAGTATGATCTGGACAGCTATCTCCAAGATATTTTTTACCTGACCCGCCCCTACCCCGGGATAAAGGCTCTCCTGGAGGGGCTGAGGGGGCTGGGGGTGGCCAGCGCCGTTTTGACCAACAAGCCGGCCCCCCTGGCCCAGGCTCTGATGGATGCTCTTTTTCCCGGCCTGCTGGATGAGGTCGCGGGGCAGACCCCTGATTCGGTCTCCAAACCGGACCCCCGCTCCCTCACCGGCCTGCTGGAGCGGATGGGTGTGGACCGGGAGAGCTGTCTCTATGTGGGAGACAGCGATGTGGATATGATCACCGCCCAAAACGCGGGGATCGCCGCCTGTGCCGTGACCTGGGGCTACCAGACCCGGGAGGAGCTGTCCGTCTTTTCCCCCGCCTGGTTCGCGGGGAGTGCGGAGGAACTGCTGGATATCTGCCGGCAGCTGTCCGCTGACAATAAATAGGAGGATATGCCTGTGTTTGAGAAGGAAAAACTGGAAATTATCAAGGGCGGTATGAAACTGGACCGCTACGGCCTCATCGCTTTGGCGGGGGGGAATTTGAGCCTGCGCATGCCCAGCGGGGAGATTCTGGTCACCCCCTCCGGCATGATCTATGAGGATATGACGGCCGACGATGTGATTGTGATGGACTTGGAGGGAAAGATCATTGAGGGTGCCCGTAAGCCCTCCTCCGACACGGCGGCCATCCTCTACATTTTCAATCACCGCCCCGATGTAAATGCCGTGATCCACACCCATCAGCCCTATGCCACCGCCATCAGTCTGCTGGAGGATACCAGCGAGTTCCGGGCTGACCTGACCACTCTGGGCAACGCCTGCGGCGGAAACGTTCCCATCTCTCCCTACAGCTCTCCCGGAAGCGAGGAGATGGGCGTCGATACCGTCAATTATCTGGGGGAGGGCCATGCGGTGATTCTGGCCCACCACGGGGTAATGACCACCGGAGAAAGCCTGAAGCAGGCCCTCAATGCGGCGGTCTATCTGGAGGAGTGCGCCAGGGCCTATCTGGCCGCCCGGGCCGTGGGACCCATCCGCCACCTTACCGACGCTCAAATCAGACAGACAGTGGAGATTTACAAATTTGTGGGTCAGGGCCATGGGGAAATCCCCAAGGAACTGCTCCAGCGCTCCGGTGTGTGATCACAAAGCGGTTCTTTTCAAAAATACGAAAAAATACCGGCAGAAGGTTTCGAGTTGAAATCTTCTGCCGGCGTTCGTTTACGGCGGCAGTATTTTATTTT
>CATKHE010000181.1 GCA_949747935.1 uncultured Eubacteriales bacterium | reverse complement strand
GGCGGCCAGCTGCTTCCCGCTGGCGATGCCGCCGGCGGCAATCACTGGCAGATCGGTGACCTCACAGACCTGGGGCACCAGGGCCATGGTGGTCAGCTCGCCCGCGTGGCCGCCGGATTCGGTACCCTCGGCGATAAAGCCGTCCACCCCCAGGGGCTCCAGGCGGCGGACCAGAGTGGTGGCCGAGACCACAGGGAAGATCTTGACGCCCGCTTCCTTCCAGGCGGGAACGAACTGACTGGGCACCCCCGCCCCAGTGGTGACCACCTTCACGCCCTCCTCGATAACCACCTGGGCCATCTCAGCGGCGGCGGGGTTCATCAGCATGATGTTCACCCCGAAGGGCTTGTCGGTCAGCTCCCGGCATCGGTGGATGTGCTCCCGCAGGGTTTCCGCATCCATCCCTCCCGCGCCGATGAGGCCAAGAGCTCCGGCATTGGACACAGCGGCGGCAAATTCGCCGGTGGCGATGTTGGCCATGCCGCCCTGGATAATGGGGAACTCGGTCCTAAGGATTTCGTTTAATTTCATGGTTTCCCACTCCTTATTGAATGGCACAATGTCTATGCAGGGACAGACATCGTACGCCCGCTGGTAAGCCTTTTATCCTTGCGGGCGCACAATGTGCGCCCCTACAATTTCCCCTACCACCGCAGCAGCGCCCCGGCCCAGGTGAGACCGCTGCCGAAGCCCACGGTCACGATCCGCATGCCGGGCTTGAGCTGTCCGCACTCGACCAGCTCGTCCAGGGCGATGGGGATGCTGGCGGCGGAGGTATTGCCGTAGCGGTCCATGTTTTTGAAAAACAGGCCCTCCCGGGCTCCCAGTCGCTTGGCCACAAAGTCGATGATCCGGGCGTTGGCCTGGTGGCAGACCACCAGGTCCAGGTCGTTGACGCTGGCCAGTCCCTCCGCCTCTAAAAGCTGGCGGAGGGACTTCTCCACCACCTCCACGGCAAAGCGGAATACCGCCTTTCCGTCCATATGGATGGCGGAGGGAACAGGCCCCGGCCCCTGGACCCGGATGCTGTCCGGGTCTCCCCGAGAGCCAAAGACGGTGTGCCAGATGCGGGACTCGTCCCGCCGGATTACCGCCGCCCCCGCCCCGTCCCCGAAGAGGACGCAGGTGTTGCGGTCGGTGTGGTCCATCACACGGCTGATGACCTCCGCTCCCACCACCAGAGCGCAGGGCCGGGAGGCATCGCAGAGCAGAGCGTGGGCGGTTTTCAGACCGTACAAAAAACCGGCGCAGGCGGCGTTCAGGTCGAAACAGAGGGTGTCCTCCCCCAGTCCCAGCTCCCGCTGGAGCAGACAGGCGGGGGGGGGGCTGGCGTGGTCGGGGGTGAAGGTAGCCACCAGGCACACCCCGACATCCGCCGCGGTCACCCCTGCCCGGCCCATGGCCTGACGGGCCGCAGACAGGGCCAGATCAAGTCCGGTCTCCGACGTGCAGAAGCGCCGCTGATGGATTCCAGTGCGGCTGAACACCCACTCGTCGCTGGTATCCACCTGACCGCTCAGCTCCTCATTTGTCACCACCCGAGCCGGCAGGCACCGGCCGGTGGCTAAAATTTGGGGCGCGCTCATGGTTCCCCCCTCTCCGCCGGGGCCAGATTCTGCCCCATGGTGCGGAACATATCGTATCTCTGCCGGGCCAGGACGGGCCCCCTCAGCTTATCCAGAGCGGCCAGCTCCTTGGTCAGCGCAGCGTCCACCGTGCGAAAAATGGCCTGCCAGTCGGTGTGGGCGCCCCCCTCGGGCTCCCGCAGCACCCCTTGAACGATGCCGTCCCGGCGCAGGTCCTGGGCGGTGAGCTTCATCACGCCGCAGGCCTCCCCGGCCCGAGCGGAGTCCTTCCACAGGATGGAGGCGAAGCCCTCGGGGGAGAGGACGGAGTAGACCGCGTGCTCCAGCATGAGCACCCGGTTCGCCACGGCCAGCGCCAGTGCCCCGCCGCTGCCTCCCTCGCCGGTGATGGTGGCAATGATGGGCACCTCCAGGGCGCTCATCAGGGCCAAAGTATGGGCAATGGCCTCCCCCTGGCCCCGTTCCTCCGCCTCCTTCCCCGGGTAGGCCCCCGGAGTGTCCACGAAGGTGATGATGGGCCGGCCGAACTTCTCCGCCTGCCTCATCAGCCGCTGTGCCTTCCGGTAGCCCTCGGGGGAGGGCATCCCAAAGTTGCAGCGGAGATTTTCCTCCAGGTTTTTCCCCTTCCGGTGGCCGATCACCGTGACAGGCCGGCCGTGGAACCGGGCGATCCCCCCTAAAATACTGCCATCCTCGCCGCAGAGGCGGTCCCCCCGCTGCTCAAAAAAGTCGGTAAACAGGGCGTCAATAAAGTCCGCTGTGCCCGGGCGTTCCGGGTGGCGGGCGATTTTCACCTTTTCCTCCGGGCTGTAGCGGCTCATGTGCGTCCTCCCTTCTCGTGGAGGGTCAGCAGCTGGGACAGCACCGCCCGCCACTCATTCCGGGGAACAATCCGGTCCAGGAAGCCGTGGTCCAGCAGGTGCTCGGCCCGCTGAAAGCCCTGGGGCAGCTGCTCCTTGATGGTCTGCTCAATGACCCGCGGCCCGGCAAATCCGATTAGGGCCCCGGGCTCGGCCAACATAATATCTCCAAGGGAGGCGAAGCTGGCCGTTACCCCGCCAGTGGTGGGATGGGTGAGGCAGGAGATGTAAAGCCCGCCTCCGCTCTGGAACCGCTGAATGGCGGCGGCGGTTTTTGCCATCTGCATCAGGGAGAAAATTCCCTCCTGCATCCGGGCCCCGCCGCTGGCGGAGAAGACCACCAGAGGCAGCTTCTTCCGGAGGGCGTACTCTGCGGCGCGGGTGACCTTCTCCCCCACCGCCGTGCCCATGCTGCCCATGAGGAAGCGGCTGTCCAGCACGGCGAAGACCGCCCTGCGGCCTTCGATTCTGCCCAGGGCAGCCACGGCGGCGTCCTTCAGGCCGGTGGACTGCTCCAGACCGGATAGCTTCTCCGGGTAGCCGGGGAAGGCCAGGGGATCAGCGGGGTACAGCTTATCCTCCAGTTCCTGAAAGGAGCCGGGGTCCAAAATGTTGGACAGCCGGTAGTAGGCTCCGATGGGGGCATGAAAGCCGCACCTGGGACAGACCTGCAAATTGCGGTCCCACTCCAGCTGGGGGCTCTCCTCCTCGCAAGCGCTGCATCTGGTCCGCCGGGAGGAGGTGATTTTCCCCTCCCGCATGGCCCGGTAGGTCAGAAGCCTTTCCCGGCGGCGGGAAAATGTTTGATTCACGTCTCTCCCTCCATCAGGCGGTCACAGGTCCGGGCCAGCTCCAGCAGCCGGCCCAGGTTTTTGTCCAGAAAGCTGGTATCGTAGCGGCCCCGGACGAACTCGGGGTCGTGCATAATTAAATGGGCCAGGGGGGCGTTGGTGGAGTAGCCTTCAATAATCAGCTCCTCCAGCGCCCGGCGCATCCGGCGGATGGCCTCCAGCCGGGTGGAGCCGTGGGCCAGCACCTTGGCCGCCAGGGAGTCGTAGTAGGGGGGCACCTCATAGCCGGTGTACAGGGCGGTGTCCACCCGCACCCCCGGTCCGCCGGGCAGGTGAAGAAAGGTGGTCGTTCCCGGGCAGGGCATGAAGCCCCGCTCCGGGTCCTCGGCGTTAATCCGGCACTCAATGGCATGGCCAATTATCTGAACATCCTCCTGAGCAAAGGACAGGGGCAGGCCGGAGGCCACCCGGAGCTGTTCCTTCACCAAATCAATACCGGTGACCAGCTCAGTAACCGGGTGTTCCACCTGGATACGGGTATTCATCTCAATAAAGTAGAACTGTCCTTCGGGGGACAGGACAAATTCCACCGTCCCCGCTCCCACATAGCCCGCCGCCCTTGCGGCGGCCACGGCGGCCCTGCCCATCTCCTCCCGCAGCTGCGGCGTGAGGGCTCTGGAGGGGGACTCCTCCACCAGCTTTTGCCGGCGGCGCTGGATGGAGCAGTCCCGCTCCCCCAGATGGACCACATGGCCCTGCTGGTCCGCCATAATCTGGAACTCAATGTGCCGGGGATTGACCACCAGCTTCTCCAGATAGAGCTCCCCGTCGCCGAAGCAGGCCGCCGCCTCGCTCCGGGCCTCCTGAAAGGCCTTGTCGATATCCTGGGGGCCGCCGGCCTGGCGCATCCCCCGGCCTCCCCCTCCGGCGGAGGCCTTCAGAAGGATGGGGTACCCCACCTGTTCGGCCAGGGCCTTGGCCTGACGGGGGGTTTTCACCGCCCCCTCGGAGCCTGGGACAACAGGCACCCCGGCGTTCCGGGCCAATGTCCGGGCGGCGGATTTGCTGCCCAGTTTGCGGATGACCTCGCCCGGGGGGCCGATATAGCGCAGTCCCTCCTGGAGGCACCGGTCGGCAAAATCAGGATTTTCTGACAGAAAGCCGTAGCCGGGGTGGATGCCGTCGCAGCCGGTGGCCAGGGCCGCGGAGAGGATGGCATCTTGATTTAAGTAGCTGTCCGCTGCCCGGGCCGGACCGATACACAGGGAGCGGGTGGCCAGCTGAGCGGCCAGAGAACTCTCGTCGGCCTGGGAATATACTGCCACCGTCTCAACGTCCAGCTCCCGGCAGGCCCGGATAATCCGCAGGGCAATCTCCCCCCGGTTGGCAATCAACACACGCTTCAGCATGACGCTATACCCTCCGAATGCGGAACAGGGGGGTGCCCATCCCCACAGCCTCGCCGTCCCGGACCAGAATTTCCTCCACCACGCAGTTGGCGGGGGCGGGGACCTCGCTCATCATCTTCATAGCCTCAATGAGACACAGGGGATTCCCCTTCTTTACCTGGGCCCCCCGGGTGACATAAGGGGGCTCCTCCGGGGCTGGAGCGGCATAGAACACCCCAACCAGCGGGGCGGCGACCACCTCACCCTGCCGCTCCGGTTCTGCGGGGGCGGCGGGCAGGGGAACCGGAGCGGCCTGAACTGGGGCTGCGGCCCCCTCCCGGCGCAGAGCCACCCGCTCCCCGTCCTTCTCCCACTCCAGCGCGGTCAGACCCGAGGCCTCAAAGCGGTCCATCAGTCCATATAATTCCAGCAAGTCCATGAGCGGCCTCCCGGCATTACGCCTGCTTGCTCTTAATATAGTCCAAAATATCCTGAACGGTGTGGATTTTTTCCAAATCCTCATCCTTGATCCCGGCGCCCAGCTTCTCCTGGAGCGCCATGGACAGCTCCACAATCTCCAAGGAGTCAGCCTCCAGGTCTTCAATCAGGTTGGTATCCGGGGTGACGTCCGCCGAATCGCAGCTCAAGGTTTCCACGATGATATCCCGTACATTCTCAAAAGTGATTTCCATATCGGTCAGCCTTCCTTCATAAAATTCAAGCATTTTATCTAAAGTATTTTAACTAAAATACTTTAGCATTATTATATGCGGCGCTCCTCGCTTGTCAAGCCGAAATTTCCCATCCCAAGTCCTTTCTCTATTTCCTACAAATACGGTCTGCCTTTATGATGCTGTTTCCGGCAGAAATGTAAGCGCAGGCCATTGTCATGGCCTGCGCTTACGTTACATGTCCGCTTATCTGGACTGACGCCGTGTCAGGCGTCAGCTCCCGTTTGAGAGATGCCCTGCTGCCGTTAGTGGGCTGTGTTTACAACCACAATGCTGGAGTCCCCTTTCCGGGCCTGCTCCAATACGGCCTGGGCCAGAATCTGAAAGGAGGCATGAGAGGACGAGGCCCCCGCAATTGCGTCGATGCTGCCCTGTCCCTGTCCCTCCAAGAGCTGGTTTGCATAATAGCGGGTATACTCGTTGGGGTAGGTTCCGTTGGTGTGAAGCATAGTCTGCATATATGTGTTATCCCAGCTTTTGATAAAGCCGCTGGCATTCTCTGCGTTATATTCTACCGAGACAATGTCCCCGCCTTTTACCAGAACGGTGATGTATTCCTTCCAGCCGTGGCTGAATTCAGAAGCCTGGGCGGTATAATACCCGTCCTGAAGTTCCGCATGATCTCCGCAGGCCGTCAGCAGCGACACTGTCAGCAGCAGGCTTAAAAGTATGGCAGAAATTCGTCTCATCTGCTGCACTTCTCCTTCAAAATGAATTTTTGCACCTGGGACTGGAGCACCTCAGCCTCTTTTGCCAGCGAGCCGCTGGACAGCTCTGTCTCACCTGCGTTTTGCAGATTGCGGTCCGCAATGGCGGATATGGCGGCAATTCGCTCCTCCATTACACTCAGAGCGGTCTCCTGTCCCTGTACCGCCGCCGCAAGCTGGTCTGATATTGTACTGATCTGCCCGGAGACGTCGGAAATTGCCAGGAGGGAGCCGGCGGTATCCGCAGTCAGCGCCACGCCGGTCTGGATGATCGCCTTGGTGTTGTCCACCATCTCGGTAGCGCTCTGGGCGGCCTCGGCACTTTTGGCGGCCAGGCGCTTTACCTCATTGGCCACAACCGCAAAGCCTTTGCCGGCGGCTCCGGCCCGGGCCGCCTCTACAGAGGCGTTGAGGGACAGAATATTGGTCTGGAACGCAATGTCCTCGATGTCCTTCGCAATTTTTGTGATCTGCTGCGCGTTGGCGCTGATGTCGTCCATGGCGGAGGACAGGGCGGCCATCTGCTCATTGGCGCTCTGAATTCGCCGGGCGATCTCCTCTGTTTGAAAGCGGGTCTGTCCGCTGCTCTCCGCAACGTCGGCCAGCTGTCCCTTCACATGTCCCACCTCATGGACCAGCGATTCAGCGGACTGGTTCTGCTCCAGGGAGGCCTGATGCAGTTGGGCGGACTGCCCGCTCAGCTGCTCCGCCATAGCGGTAAGTCGGTCCGCGGCGGAGCGGAACCCCAGAAGGGTGTCGTTCATGGACTGGGTAATTGTGTTCAGGCTGCCCCGGATCAACGTGAAATCGCCCTTGTATTCCACCTGGGGGCCGGTACGCAGATCGCCTCCCGCGACGTGGGTCAATACCTGCTGGATGTCGGATATATACCGGTTTACGCTCTCCAGCGTGGCGTCCAGCGTCTGGGTCATAACCTCCAGCTCATCCCCGGTGCTGACGTGGAGGACCTCCGTGTGCAGATCGCCGTTGGAAAGGGCTACCATCCGGTCTGTCACCCGTTTTACCGGCTGAGAGATGGACCGGGCGAAGCGCAGGATGAACAGCACAGAGATCATAAGTCCCGCCAGGGCAGCCAGAATGGAGATCAGCATGGCTCCGTTGATAAAATGATTGTAATCCGACTTGGGGATCTGGATCACCAGCGACCAATGGGTTCCCCGAATGGGGGAGAAGGCCACCAGCATTTTCTGCCCGCCGACTGGAAGCTCGGCCGCGCCCGTCTCTCCGGTGGTGATCCGTTCGGCGGCGGCCCCATTGCCGCCGCTGAGCTGAGCCAGCGAGCTCCGTTCCAGAACCAGCGACTGATCCGGGTGGCCGGTCACCACGCCCTCCTGGTTGACCATATAGGCCATGCCGCTTCTGCCCAGGTTGATGCTGCTGATCACATCGTTGAGCAAGTCATATTTATATACGCCCATAACATAAAGAGCGGTTTCGCCGTTCTCCTTGACCGGCATTCCCATGGTAATGCCCAGCTTGCCCTGGAAGATGGTGGAAGAATCGGTGGTCAGGTTGTCCGTCTCCTTCAAGAGGGCAAGGAAGCCGCTGTCCAGAGTTTCCGGCGCGCCGTCGATTCCCAGCACCAGCCGCCCGCTCAGGTCGTACAGGGCAATGGTGTAAAGCTCATAGATCTCCGCCGCTTCCTCCAGAACCGCTCTGCGGTTTTTTGAGGTCGCCGCGGCGTCTGTCCTGGGCGCTTCTGTCTCATCCGCGCCGGAGAGGGCCACTGGATTCATCCGGGGATCGCCGGCGATGGTCATCATCCGGTCAGCCAGCATATGGATATTGGCCTCCACCGTCTTAGCCGACTGCCGCGCCATGGGCTGAAGGCTGTCCAGCAGGATATTGTTGGCCAGAGACTGTAAGGAGATGGCCATAATGATACAGCATACCACCACCAAAATCACAATATTGAGCATAGTATTTCTCAATATCCGCCTGTTCAGGCTCCGTTTTGTCCCCCGGATGGCACGGGAGTCCGCTTTCTTTCCCGTCACGTTCCTTCGCTCCTTTTTTGGATAATTAATTTTCTTGTTGGCAGACAGCGCGGCGGACGCCCCCGCAGGGTATGCGTCCGGGACACTCCGCGCCCCGTTTTTTCCTCTATTATTTCAGATATTTTTTCAGTTTGAGGGCGACGGCCTGAATATCAATCGGCTTTGCCAAATGATCGTTCATCCCGCACTCCAAACACTTTTGGATATCCTCCGAAAACGCGTCGGCAGTCATGGCGATGATGGGAATATCCTGGTCCCCCCGCGCCAGCCCCCGGATGGCCATGGTCGCCTCATAGCCATCCATAAGGGGCATTCGCACATCCATAATGATTGCGTCATAATACCCGACGGAGGAATTCTTGAATTTTTCCACGCAGACCTGTCCGTTTTCGGCCCAATCCAGATCCAGCTCCAGGATGGAGAGCAGCTCCCGCGCCACTTCCCAGTTGAGCTCATTGTCCTCCGCCAGGAGAACACGTCTTCCCCGAAGCACCACATTCGCCGCTCCTTCATTGGGAGCGCCTTCCCCGCCGGCGGATGCGCTCGTGGCGGAGGACGGCGCTTTTTCCAAATCGATGGCAACGTGGAACTCGCTGCCCTGACCCTGCTCGCTGCGGACGGAGATGGCTCCGCCCATCGCGTCCACAATACACTTGGTAATCGCCATGCCCAGTCCGGAGCCCTCGGTTTTTCGCACACGGGTGTTGTCCTCACGGCTGAAGGATTCAAAAATCACCTTCTGATACTCTTTTGACATGCCAATGCCTGTGTCGCTCACCAGAAAATGGGTACGGACCCGGGAAGCGTCCTCCGGCAGCGCCTCCTGATACACGGTCAGCTGAACGGAACCCTTCTCCGGCGTGAATTTGACAGCGTTCCCCAGCAGGTTGATCAGCACCTGATTCAGCCGCACACCGTCACAGCACACGTCCTCCGAAAGAATGTCGTGGGCAGTCACTTTAAACTGCTGATTTTTTGCCTTGACCTGGGGCTGTATGATGTTGACGATGCCGTCCATCACCGCGTTTAACGATACCGGCTCGACATTCAGCGTCATCTTGCCGCTCTCGATCTTGGATATATCCAGCACGTCGTTGATCAAGCCCAGCAGGTGCTTGCTGGACAGCGCGATTTTGCCCAGGTAATCCTGAACCTGCTCCGGTTTGTCCGGATTATCCATGGCCAGCGTGGTCATACCGATGATGGCGTTCATGGGGGTGCGGATGTCGTGGCTCATGCTGGAGAGGAATTCCTGCTTTGCCGCGTTGGCGTATTCCGCCTCCTTCTGCGCCCGTTCGGCGTCTTTCCGCGCCAGGTCCATTTCTTCGTTCATGCGCTTCAGTTCAGATACCTGAATCTTAAAAAATTTCAAATACTGGAAGAATATGTAGAGGAGCATGGCAATTACCGCAAAAGAAGCGGCATAAACGATGGTAAGCCAGCGGCTGCTCATCCCCGCAATTGTGTGGTCCAGTCCGTCAAAGGGAAGCACCGTCACCAGATACCAATCGCAGTAGGGGAGGCTGGTACAGTACAGATGGCGGCGTGATTCGCCGTTTTTCAGAATAACAGAGCAATCCTCATCCGCGTTCATGGCCGCCGAGAGTTGTTCAATATAGGCGGCCGCCTCCCCGCGCTGACTGTCAAAGATGCTGGAAATCCGGTCAAAATAATTATTGTGGACCTCGCCCTCGTTTCCGACGACGTAACTGCCGTCCTTTCGGATGACGAAAGAATACATCAGAGAGCTGTCCTTGTCCAGGAAAAGGACCTCGCCCATATACTTGGTGGAGAGCCCCACCACCATGGCAAGGCTGGTCCTGCCGTCAGACATGGGATATGCGCAGGGAACGCCGAACAGGATCACACCGTTCTCACTGCCGTCGACAGCGGACGCCGCTTTGCGCTCCCCGTCTCTCATGCTCTCCAAAAAGGGCTCCGGGTGGTTGAGTTCCACGGGATCGCCAAAAATCATTTCAATATCGCCGTCGGGGGAGTATAGGGCGGCACACAAAAAGTGCCTTGCCCGCGCGCCGTATTCGATCTCTTCCTTCGAGCCGTAATCGGAGCGCCCCTCCTCTGCCGCGATGTGTGCGATTGATTCTGCCATTGTTAACCGGAGCTCAATGATCGTCTCAAAGTGCAGCGATACCTGTTCATTCATTCCGGCCATATAAGCGCCGCCGATATCCTCAATCGCATCTTCACTCATTTTGTGAATGGATATTCCCAAGAAGGAAAACACGAGAACCGTTAAACAAATGGTCGCCGCTATGCTGACTTTTAAAGACCGCGGCAAAGCCATGCTTTTCATACCTTTCCATCTCCACAGTTTTCACATTTTGCTGTCTGCCGTGCCCCGTCTGTACCACACCCCCTGGAACCCCTCAGCCGGCTCATGACCCGGAACATTTTGCGGATGTCCACCGGCTTCGCCAAATGCTCATCCATCCCGGCGTCCTTTGCCAGCGCGACGTCCTCCTCAAAGGCGTTGGCCGACAGCGCAATGATGGGCACGGCTTCTGCGTCTGCCCGGTCAAGGCCCCGGATGACCCGCGCCGCCTCATAGCCGCTCATAACCGGCATCATCAGGTCCATGAGAATACAGTCAAACATGCCCGGAGCGGACGCCTCAAAGGCGTCCACAGCGGCCTTCCCGTCCTTCGCGGTCACGATCTCCGCGCCTGCGTCCCGCAGCATAAACTCCACAATTTCGCAGTTGATCTCATTATCCTCCACCAGAAGGACGTGCATTCCGGCGATATTTTCCCGGGCGTTCCGCTCCTCTTCCTCAGAGCGGGCCTTCCACTCCTGATCCACCTGAATGGGCAGGGTAACCCGGACCACGCTTCCCTTGCTGATCTGGCTGTCTACCACAACGGTCCCCTTCATCTGGTCCACCAGCTTCTTGACGATGGACATGCCAAGTCCAACGCCGTTATAGTCGGTCCTGGCGCCCTGGTGCTCCTGGGTGAAGGGCTCGAAAATGTGCTCCTTGAAGCCCTCTCTGATACCGATTCCAGTATCTTCAACGATAAACTGGAATATTGCGGCCCCATCCTGAAAGGCGATTTCCTCCGACCGGACAAATACGGAGCCGTGCGGGCGGTTATATTTGATCGCGTTGTCGATAACATTCATCAGGATTTTCTTCAGGTGCAGCGGATTTCCGATTACCTTGCTGTGCGGCAGTTCGGGTTTGTCCAGCTCCAGGCGGACTCCCCGCTCCTCTGCCATGGGGGAGAGAAGCGCAACACAGTCCCCCATTGTATCGCAGAGGTCAAAGGGCTCCGCCACAGCTGCCGGCCGTCCGCTCTCCAGCTTGCTCACTTGAAGAACGTCGTTCACCAGAGACAGCAGATGCTCCGTTGACACACGGATTTTCCTCCGGCACTCGCTCTGCCGCTCCGGGTCGTCCGTGCTTTTTTCCAGGATGGCCAGCATGCCCAGGATCCCGTTGATGGGCGTGCGGAGGTCGTGAGACATGTGGGAGAGGAATTCGCTCTTTGCGGAATTCGCCTGTCTCACCCGCTCCAGAAGCTCCAGAATGGACTGCTCCTGCTTCTTCCGCGTCACCATGGTCTCGGTGATGTCCTGATGGTATCCGTTCAGGCAGGAGCCCGGCTTGTTAAACGCCTTGTCCGGCACGCCGCCGCAGCGGACATAGATTTTGCCCACCTTGGGGTGATTCCAGGGGTAGATCACCTCAGCGCGCCCGGTTTTCAGCATTTCCTGTACTGCTTCCCGAACCATCCCCACATAGTCCGGCTCAATGCGCTCGAACCAGTGCCGGTAGCACTCCTCCGGCCCGATTTTGTCCGGTACCCCCAGAAGGATCCGCATGGTCCGGTCCGCGTACATCCTCGGCTGGCACCCCTCCTCCAGCTCGATGGTCCAGATGCCGGTCCGGGCTCCCTCCAAAATGTCCTCCAGGCTCCGCCTCGCCTCCAGCTTGTACTTCTCCTCCTGCTCCACCACGGCGTTGACGTCCCGCTGGGCAAAAATCGCGCAGTTCTCCGCCGCCGTCCGCTCTGTGGCGGAGAAGTGAAGCTCCAGATACTTCAGTCCTGAGAAGTTGTCCTTCACCTGATATCGGACCGAGACCTTTTTCTTCGTTCTGAGCTGAGAAAGCACATAGTCCTTCTTCAGCACAGCGCGGAGCCGCTCCTGGTCCTGGGGGACCACATACTCGGAAATGTACCGCTCCACGCCTGCCTGATAGCCGTCCTTAAAGCAGGTGGCCCAGTCTATGCCTGTCTGCTCGCTGTTCCGATAGACCTCGCACTCGCCTGTGTCGAAGTTCACCTGGTAGATGCTCAGGTAGTCCACGCTGAGAGCATGGAGCACATTATAGCTTCGCTTTTGCAGCTCCCGGAACAGATCACGCCGCTTCAGGGAGGATACAATAAAGTATGCCGCCGTCTGGAGCATATTCGAAGCGTATTCCAGCGACTTCGCAGGCGGATTGTCCACACCGTAAAAGCCGATGATCTTTTTTCCGTCGTAGAGGGGGACCACTACAAGGGAGTGGATGCCCTGCCGCTTCAGATTCTCATATTGGAGGGGGTCGGTCTCCCGGATATTCTCCAGATCCTCAATGACGATATGCTTGCCGATCCTGAAGTTCCGATACCAGCTGTCGCACACCTCCGAAGGGACGTTTTGCAGGTTTTCCTTCTCCGGAGCCACCCCGTCGGCGGTCCACTCGTAGGTGTTGTCGTCGCCGCCCGCTTCGTTCTGCTCAAAGATATAGGTCCGGTCCCCGTCCAGGGCTTTGCCCAAACGCTCCAGCAGTACCTTCAATGAATCATCCGGAGTTTTCTCCAGCAGGGCGACGCGGAGACCCTCGTTGATAACAGCCTCCAGATTCTGTACGCTCCGCATGCCGCTGTACTGCTCAACGGACACAGCGCCTTCTCCAGCCCGTTCAAAATATTCCCCTGAATATTCCATATGTCTGTCCTCCACATGAACCACACTCAGCTGCGGTGTGCGCCGCTTCACCGCAAGGGTTAAAAATCCTTGTCATAATACCATATGACCCCAACCGCGTCAATAACAAGCAACAAGAACAGTACTCAGCGGTGCCAGCGGATTTGCTCTGGTATATCCGGTCCCGCCTTCAGCCCGGCGGCGGGGTATTTTGCGGCTCGAAAGCGGCTGCGCTGCCCGGCCAGACCTGCCCCAACTCCCTTCCGACCTCCCGCCGGACCTCCGCGAGAAGGGCCTGGAGGGGAGCATCCAGGTCGGCCCTGCCGCCGGTGACATAGCCATACTCATAGGCCATACGCTCCGGCTGGATGGGAACCGCCGCCAGCTCATTGCGCGCTGTGATTTTGGAGTGAACATGGCAGGAGATCATCACCAGGTCGTCTATGGATTCCAGCATATCCAGATTCCCGGCACGCCCGACTCCGTGACAGACGCCCCTGGAGCGGGGCAGGGCGGCTTTTTCCGGGTGAAAGTGGATCCCGATGGGATCGAAATAGGTCACGCTCAGCATCAGGCGGGCCTGGTCGTAGCGGATCAAGGGCGGGTCGGTCTCCGGGTGGTACAGTCCGCTGGAACGGCGAACCACCCCGTAGGCGGGGCTCTGGGCCAGGGGGTGGTAATTCAGCTCCCGGCGGAGGAGGTAGGCCAGCAGGTCGTCCTTCATCTCCGCGCCAAAGGTGAGAAAGGCGGCCTGAGAGCCCCCCTTCACCACCCGGTCGAACAGCTCAAGGCAGCTGTAATACTCCTCACACTGAACAATAAGCTCCGGCATGCGGCGGGCCGCCTCTAAGACGGAATTGACAAACAGGGAGGAGGGGACGCAGGCAATGTGGGCCAGGCGGGTCTCGGCCTGACGGCACTCCCGGGCCAGAATGGACAGCCGGTCCAGCATTCCCTCCGCCTCTGTCAGGAAACGTTCCCCCCGGGCAGTCAGGGTCATCCCCTGATGGGTCCGGATAAACAGGGGAAAACCCAGGGCCTGCTCCAGCTCGGCGACGGCCCGGCTCAGGTTGGGCTGGGCCAGATAGAGCTCCCGGGCCGCCTGAGTCACCGACCCGCAGCGAGCCACCGCCAAGGCGTATTGCAGATATTTCAAGTCCAGCTGTTCCATAGCGTCTCCCCCATATGTCTCGGAATATTATATCATTTTTGATATGGAAAGTAAATGGATTATATATTTTTCAGAAGAGAAGTTCTATGATAAGATAATGTTACAAAAAACAGCGGCTGTGTTTGTAGAAAATGAGCGATATGTTTAAGGGAGGACCAATATGGGTTATTTTGATGTGGCAAATTCCCCACTTCTCTACCTCCTGGCGGCGGCTGGGATCCTGTATATCGTGGGGCTGTCCGCCGTCTTTCTGCGCAAGGCCTGGAAACGATGCCTGGAGCTGGGCATTTCCCGGGAAAATCTTTGGACTGTGGCCCGCGGCTCAGCCGTTTTCACCGTCGTCCCCTCCATCTCCATCGTGATTGGGCTGTTCACCCTGTCCACCGTGCTGGGGGTACCCTGGCCCTGGTACCGACTGTCGGTGGTGGGCTCGGTGAGCTATGAGCTGATGGCGGCGGATATGGTGGCCAACGGAATGGGCTACAGCTCGGTGAGCGAGATGACCGCCTGCGCCGATTACAGCGTATTTGGCGCGGTGATGTTTGTCATGAGCATCTGCATCCTTGGCGGCATTATCATCAACATCTTTGCCGTGGAGAAGATTCAAAACGGCATGAATAAACTGAAAAAGAAGCGGGGCGACTGGGGCGCCATCGTCAATTCCTGCTTCTTCCTGGGCATTGTGGCAGCCTTCACACCCCTGATTTTCGCTTCCGGGACGGTGTACGCCCTGACCTTTCTGGTCAGCATGGGGATAGCGGCCCTGTGCGCACTGTGTATGCGGCGCTTCAAGCTGAGCTGGATGGGGAGCTTTATCATGTCCATCTCGCTGATTGTCAGTATGACGGCCTCCGTCTTTCTGGAACGGCTGCTGAAATAGGAGGTGCCTTGTATGAATCAGACCGACAGCTATACCCGCTCCATCCACCGCACCGGCCGGGCGGGGAGCCTCCTGGCCATTCTCTGGATGCTGGGCATTCCCGCCGTGATGTGCGGGATCCTGGTGAAGCTGGAGTATGTGGGTATCTGCCGCAGCGATATCATCATAGAGAAGAGTGAGCAAGGTTTGGTTGTCCTGGTCCATTTTTTATGGCCCTCGCAGAATTTCAAATCTTTGAAGGCGCTGGTACAAACCACAGATTACTTACGCAGTATTTATCCGCTTTGTGAGGCCCCGGCCGGTCCCCCACTCCGTAGCCCTGCGGGTGAAGGTTTTTCGGGAGACACTCAACATTTTCCCAGCTTCGGTGGCGGTGACAGATCCATTCCACCAGTCCTCCGCCAGCTTCTCAAAGCCCTCCGGCATGGGAATGCGGTCGGGACCGAAGCGGACCCCGCGCTCCAACGCAGCCGCAATGCCCTCCGCCTGACGCTGATGAATAAATTCCCGCTCCGTCTGAGCCACATAGCTCAGCAGCTGGAGCACAATGTCCGCCACCAGCGTACCGGTCAGATCCCGGCCCTCCCTGGTATCCAGAAGCGGCATATCCAGCACGACGATGGCCGCGCCCTGTACTTTTGTGATATAGCTCCACTGCTCCAGAATCTCCTTGTAGTTCCGTCCCAGCCGGTCAATGCTCTTGACTACCAGCACGTCTCTGCAACGAAGCATCTGGACCAATCGCTGATACAGTGGCCGGTCAAAATTTTTCCCCGACTGCTTTTCCACAGTGATATGTTCCAGGGCCACACCGAACTCCTGCAGAGCCGCCACCTGGCGGTCCTCCCTCTGTCCGCGTGTGGATACGCGGGCATAGCCGTACATCATACCTGACATCCCGACCCTCCTCTCTTTTTCTTTGGGGTGACAAATATTATAAGGGGTATTGCGGCCGGGGGGACAGCTTCTTATCGAATTTCTGTGACAACAAACCGGCAAAAGCGGTTATTTCAAGGCACTTCTTACATCAAACAGGAACAAAAAGGCGACCCGGTTCCACACAGCCTGGCCGCCCTTTTATCGCCTTTCAAAATTACAAACAAACTACCACTATATTTCGCAAAAACCTCTGTCTTTTTTCTGATTTATGTGGTATGATGGTCAACGCACATCTCACAAAAAAGGAGAATTAGACATGATCACCGTCACCGATCTGAGCCTGAACTACAGCGGCACCCCGCTGTTTTCCCATGTGGATCTTCAGTTCCTCCGGGGCAACTGCTACGGCATTATCGGCGCCAATGGGGCCGGCAAGTCCACCTTCCTGAAAATCCTCTCCGGCGAGCTGGACTCCTCCTCCGGCCAGGTGTCCATCCTGCCCAACATCCGCATGTCGGTCTTAAAGCAGGACCAGAACGCCTACGACGCCTACAACGTGATGGATACCGTCATTATGGGCAATCAGCGCCTCTATGACATTGGCAAGGAGAAGGACGCCCTCTACGCCAAGGAGGAGATGACCGATGAGGACGGGCTGCTGGCCTGTCAGCTGGAGGAGGAGTACGCCGAGCTGGGGGGCTGGGAGGCGGAATCCGACGCCAGCCGCATTCTCCAGGGCCTGGGCATCGGCACCGAGTACCACTACAACGATATGGCCACCCTGGACGCCCGCCTCAAGGTGAAGGTCCTGCTGGCCCAGGCGCTGTTCGGCAATCCCGACCTGCTGATGATGGACGAGCCCACCAACAACCTGGATATCGACGCCGTCAACTGGCTGGAGGACTTTTTGCTGGACTTCGAGGGCACGGTCATCGTGGTCTCCCACGACCGGCACTTCCTCAACACCGTCTGCACCCACATCGTGGACATCGACTACGGCAAGATCAAGATGTATGTGGGCAACTACGACTTCTGGTACGAGTCTTCCCAGCTGGTCCAGCAGC
>CATKHE010000180.1 GCA_949747935.1 uncultured Eubacteriales bacterium | reverse complement strand
TTCCCGCGCTCCAACATATCCCTCACCCCTTACTCCCTAGTTTATCATCTTTACATGAAAAAGTCTGCCTCTTGGCAGACTTTTTCGACAGGCTGAGGCGGCGCTGAAAAGCGCCGCCTTTTCCCGTGCTCTCTCTTTCGGGGAGTGGTCCCGTGCTGGTCCGTGTATTGACAGGGGAGCCACCACTCTGATATAATGATAAAATAGTAGAAACTAAAAAATACTTGCTTTTGGAGGGAGGCTGGCTCTGTGACGCTGGATCGCTTTTTTCAGGCTAATCCCCGGGGAGCGCTGGCATTTTCCGGAGGAGTGGATTCCGCCTTCCTGCTGTGGGCGGGCCTCCAGGCGGGGGCCCTTCTGCGGCCCTATTTTTTAAAAACCGCTTTCCAGCCCCGGTTTGAGTTGGAGGATGCCTGGCGGCTGTGTCAGAGCCTGGGAACAGAGCTGACTGTATTGGAGCTTGATATTCTCTCCGAGCCTCAGATTGCCGCCAATCCGGCGGACCGCTGCTACCACTGCAAGCGGCGGCTGTTCTCCGTGCTGAGGGACCGGGCGGCGGCGGATGGTCTTCCGGTTTTGATAGATGGTACCAACGCTTCGGATGAGGCGAGGGACCGCCCGGGGATGAGGGCCCTGGGGAAGATGGGAGTCCGTTCCCCTCTACGGGAGTGCGGCCTGACCAAAGAGGACATTCGCAAACGCTCCAGAGAGGCGGGACTCTTTACCTGGGACAAGCCGTCCTACGCCTGTCTGGCCACCCGGATTCCCGCCGGCCGGACCATCATCCAGGAGGACCTGAAGCGGGCGGAGTGGGGGGAGACCCTGCTGGGGCAGTTGGGATTTCGGGATTTCCGTCTGCGGCTGACTGCCGGCGGCTGCAAATTACAGGTGACAGAGGAGCAGCTGCCCCTGGCTTTTGATTCCAGAGCGGATATTTTAGCCGTGTTATCCCCACTGTTTTCGGAAATTGTGCTGGATATGGCCCCGAGGATCCCGGCAGACTGAGGAGGCTGTTTCATGGATAACCGACACGATATTTTACAGCTTCTGCGGCAGGTGGCGGACGGCTCCGCCACACCGGAGGAGGCACTGTCCCGGCTGAAGTGCGAGCCCTTTGCGGAGCTGGGCTACGCCAAGCCGGACCTCCACCGGGGCCTCCGGCAGGGGGCGGCAGAGGTGATCTACGGTGCGGGAAAGACGCCGGATCAAATCGCCGGCATTGCTGGGGCCATGGGGGAGCGGGGCTGCCGGAACGTTCTGATTACCCGCCTGAGCCCAGAAGCGGCGGACTGTGTGGCGAAAAGGGTCCCGCTGGAGTACCACGCCCTTCCCCGGCTGGCCGTTGCCTTTCCGGGGGAACGGAAATCCCTGGGGCATATCGTGGTGGCCACCGGCGGCACCAGCGACATGGCGGTGGCCGAGGAGGCCGCCCTCACCGCCGAGGTGCTGGGGAACCGGGTCACCCGGTTGTACGACGTTGGAGTGGCCGGACTGCACCGCCTGCTGGCCAATTTGGAGCCGCTTATGAGCGCCCGGTGTGTGGTGGCGGCGGCGGGGATGGAGGGGGCGCTGGCCTCCGTTGTGGGCGGGCTGGTGGACTGCCCTGTCATTGCGGTGCCTACCAGCGTCGGCTATGGAGCCAGTTTCGGCGGTCTGTCCGCTCTGCTGGCCATGCTCAATTCCTGTGCCTCCGGTTGCGCTGTGGTGAATATTGACAATGGGTTCGGGGCCGGCTTTTTGGCAAGCAGGATCAATCATATGGAGGGATTGGAGTGAAGACCTTATATTTAGAATGCGGCATGGGGGCAGCGGGGGATATGCTCATGGCCGCTCTGTATGAACTGCTGAATGAGGAACAGAAGAAAACCTTTTTAGAGACGATGAACCATCTGGGACTGCCTGGGGTGGAGGTGGTTCCCGCCGCCGCCAAAACCGGCGGCATTGCGGGTACTCACATGTGTGTGACCGTCTGCGGCGAGGAGGAGCATGAGCACGGCCATGACCATCATCATGGGCATAGTTGCCACCATGAGCACAGCCACGAGCATCACCACCACGCCACGCCGGGACACATTAGAGATTTGATCGACGGCCTGTCCCTGCCCCGGGAGGTGAAGGAGAAGGCGCGGGCGGTCTATGACGCTATTGCCCAAGCGGAGGCCCAGGCCCACGGGTGCGGCCTGGGGGACGTCCACTACCATGAGGTGGGGGCGCTGGACGCGGTGGCCGACGTGACGGGGGTGTGCTATGCCATGTACCTGCTGGAGCCGGACCTGATTTGCGCTTCCCCCGTCCATGTGGGCAGCGGAACCGTGAGGTGCGCCCATGGAATCATGCCTGTCCCCGCCCCCGCCACCGCCGCTCTGCTGAAAGGGATCCCTGCCTACGGGGGAGAAATTGAAGGGGAATTGTGTACCCCCACCGGGGCGGCCCTGCTCAGGACCTTTGTTCAGGTGTTTGGGCCCATGCCCCTGATGGATACGGAGAAAATTGGCTATGGCGTCGGCTCTAAGGAGTTTGGACAGCCCAATTGTGTCCGGGCCTTTCTGGGGGAGGAGGAACCACAGTACTCCGGAGATATTCTGGAGCTGGTGTGCAATATCGACGATATGACCCCTGAGGCTCTGGCCTTTGCCTGCTCCCGCCTGCTGGAGCTGGGAGCCTTGGACGTATATACCACCCCCGGTACCATGAAAAAGGGCCGGCCGGGCTGGGTGCTCACCGTGCTGTGTTCCCCCGACCAGGAGCAGGAGCTGGTCCGGCAGATTTTTTCCCACACCACCACCAACGGCCTGCGGGCCCAGTGGTCGGAGAAGCTCTATCTGACCCCCGGCACAGGGCAGGTCCAGACGCAGTGGGGACCGGTGCGGGTGAAGCTGGCTCAGGGCTTCGGGGTCTCCCGCTCCAAGCCGGAGTACGAGGACGTGGCCGCTCTAGCCCGGGAGAACGATCTGCCCTATGACACAGTCTCCCGAGAGGTCTGGCGGCTGCTGGAGGAGCGGCAGTGAGAAGGGAGCGGCAGACCGGACGGTGGGCCGCGCTGGCGGTGTTTGCCGCCGCTTCTGCGGCTGCGGTTCTGCTGGCCAGCAGAATTACCCTTTACTGCGATGACTATTTTTATGGCGTCTTTTTTCGGGAAGGATGGGACCGGTTCTGGGAGTTGACCAAATGGCACTATCTTCACTTCAACGGTCGGGCCTTTGTCCACTTTGTGGCGGAGCTTGCCTTGCAATTTGACACGGCGCTCTATATTTTGCTCTTCCCGGCGATGCTGGCCTGCGTATTTCTGCTGGGCGGAAGGCTCCAGTCCGGCGGAATATCCTGGAATCTTCTTCTGATGACTGGCGGCGTGGGGGTGATGGCGTCTCTGGCCCTTCCGCCTGTCTATCTGCGCAGCTCCCTGCTGTGGATTTCAGCCGCCTTCAATTACCTGTTCCCCCTTTGTGTGCTCCTTCCCACTCTGTGGATGTATATGCGGGAGGAGGGCAGTGCTGGGGGGTGGACGCTGACTCTTGTGCTGTCCTTTCTGTCCGGAGCGACCACGGAGCAGAGCGGGCTGGCCGCCGTTGTCTGCCTGGGCGGCTGGGGCCTGCTGGCCTGGCTGCGGCGGGAGCGGACCTTCTGGCGGGGGCTTCTGCCCGGCCTGCTGGCCTGCGCAGGCTATCTGACAGTGATTTTTGCCCCTGGCACCTGGGTGCGTATCGGAAACGAGAACAACAGCCTGATGCGCATTCTGGACCCCGCCGTTTTGAAGGAGCGTTTTTGGCTCTCTATGCACTATCTGACCGGGGGAGAGGGACTGCCCCTGCTGTTTGTCGTTTTTGCCCTGCTCACGGCGGTCCACGCCCTGCTCCGGGGACCGAAGGCGCTGCTCAGCGGGTTTGCCGCCGCTCCAGTCTATCTTCTGCTGTACCGGAGCGGGCAGGAGCTGCCCTGCGAGGCGCTTACCGTGTTCTACATCCTCCTGGCCGCCGGGGTGTATCTGTGGAGGCGGAAGACTACTGTGCGGGGACTCTTTCTGCTGGGGGCGCTGGCCGCTCAGCTGATCATGATGGCCAATGTAGCCGCTGCCCCACGAACGGCGATTCCGGCTATCCTCCTGATGCTTTCCGTGTGCGCCTCTCTTCTGGCGGAGTGTCTGGAGCCCTTTCCTGTTTGGGCCGGCGGGATGGTATGCGCGGCGGCAATGGCCGGCTGCTTTCTTCTGTTTCTGCCCACATACAAGGGCTATGCCGCCAATGCGGAGGTCCATGCGCGGAATATCGCTGCCCTTCGGGACCCACAGTCGAAAACGGCAGTGCTGGACCTGCGGCTGGACGGCACCTATCGCTATTCCATGTATTTTGAGTCCGCCGCCTACCTTGACAACGCCGTGGTCTACTACAGGGCTGAGAACAAACGGCTGTCCTATCTGGACGATCAGGGGCCGCGTCCTGGCCTGACCAACGGGAAACAGTCTGGCCTGCCAATATTTGAGGAGGAGGGCGGACCTGTTTTCCCCATTGTCAACACCATTGTGCTGTGCGGGGGAGAGGCGGAGTGGAACTATGCCCTGGGGGGCACCCAAGCCTGTCTGAATGGCGTGTCTTGCCTGTTCCGTCCCAGCGGTGAGTCCTTTTTTCTGGATCCGAAGACCGGGGAGATTGTCGGCGAGGCATTTCATGCGGATGTGTATATGCCCTGGTACACCTATTATGTGACAGGGGACACATTGCGGGAGCTGTTTGGGGTCACCTGGAGCTATCACTCCCAGGAAAATGTCTATTATGTCCAGGCAGGAGGGACAACGTCATGAGGCTAAACCGGAAACAGAACGGCTGTCCTATCTGGATTGGCTGTGGAGTGCTGCTCCTTGCCATGGCGTTGCATCTGCTGGTGAATATCCAGATAACGGTCTATTCTGACGACTACTGGTACGGCACCTTTTTCCAGGACGGCCTAGCCGGCTTTTTGAAAAATACAGTGTCTCATTACCTGACCAACAACGGCCGTGTCTATGTGCACATCCTGATTCCCATCCTCCTTCTCTTCGATACCAAGCTCTTTGCCCTGTTGAGTCCGGTGCTTACTGCGCTTATTTTCCTGCTGGCGTTGCGGGTGCAGGATAAGTCGGTGCGGGGAGGGACCCTGTTGCTGGGGGCCGGGATGGGTTTGCTCTCTCTGCTGGGGAGCGAGATTCAGTATCTGCGCATGGCACTTTACTGGCTGTCGGCTTACTTTAATTACGCTTTTCCTCTGCTTTTCCCCCTGCTGGTGCTGTGGGGGATGGAGCGTGTTCAAGAGGAAAAGTGTTCCAGACTCGGCTTTGCCGCTCTGTGTTTGAACGCTGTTCTGGCCGGAGCCGGCACTGAGCAGTGCGGACTGGTCTCTCTGATTTTGGTGACAGGCTGGTGGCTTCTCCGGGCATGGAGGAGGGAGCCGGCAAAAAAAGGGCTTTGCCTCTTTCCTCTGCTGACGGCCACTGGGTATCTCACCATTCTGTGCGCCCCAGGAAGCCACGCCCGCATGGCCCGGGGGATCGACGGGGGAATTTTCAGCGCCCTTCACCCTGCTGTCTTTGTGGAGCGCTTCTTTGACGTGATGGGTTATCTGTGCGGCTATGAGTATTGGAATCTGCTGTTTGCCGTCTTCTGCCTCTTGACCGCTCTGGTTTGTCTGACAGACCGAAGCCTGCCCCGGCACCTGCTCAGCGGATTTCCCGTGGCCGGCATGGTGCTGCTTCTGTCTGCTCTGGGCCTGGAGAGGCCGCTGGCTGTGCTGACAGTGCTCTTTACCCTCTATCTGGCGGTGACCCTTCTGTTTTTCCCCGAGTATCAGACCACCGGCCTGTTGCTTTTGGGAGCGGGAGCCTCTGTAATGATGCTGGTTATTACAACGCTGTACTATGCAAGGACCTTCTTCCCCTGCTTGATCCTTCTGCTGGCGGTGTGCTGGAGCCTGCTGTTCCGGCTTCTGCCCAAGTGTTACGGCCCGGCTGCGGCCGGTGCGCTGATTGGGCTTGGGGTGGTGTTTCTGGCGCGGTATTTGCCCATTTATCAGGGCTATGCCGCCAACCGGGAGGTAGTGGACCGGAACTTACAGGCCATTGAGGCGGCACGGACGGAGGGGGAGTTGACCCTGAGTGTCGACCTGGAGGCGGATTATCGCTTTACCATGTTTTTTGAGGGGCACTATTTCCTGTCAAATTTCCTGCGGTATTACGGTCTGCCCCAGGACATTCCCCTGCGCTTCACCAGTGAGATTTGGGATGTCAGCGGCTTGAGAGTGGGGGAGCGGGAGAGCACCTTCCCAGCCCTGGAAAAGGATGGGGAACTGCTGATTCCCATAGAGTTCCTGTTCCAGGCGGCGGGGGGAGTCTGTGAGTTCCACTGGACCGATTACACCTTTTTCATCTCTTTTAGGGGATGGGACTATACGTTGTATGAGGATGGCAGGCTGGTTCAGCATCTGCCTAGTGGCGAACAGCGTGTGGTGGACAGCGGCTGTGTTCCACGGATGCCCTACTCCTACACCTATACCCTGCTGTATCTCCCAGCTGAGGATTTTCAGCGGTGTTTTGGCATCGTTTTTGACTATGATGAGGAGAACGATTGTTATGTGTACCGGGAAACAGTAGCTGAGGGGTGAGCATCTGTAAGACGGTGGAGCCTACAGGCTCCGCCGTTTTTCTATAAAGAAAACTAATGGCAAGGCCAGTGGTTCAAAAAAGCCTGGGGCGATGAAGGAAACGAAAAAACTCCCTTTGCTTATAATTTAGGGGTGCGGTTTTGCTTGAGTGATTGCGCCTAGCCAACGTCAATATATGCCTTATCAGCAGATAGCCGTTCTGGCTTCAAGGAGACATGGTCCTCCATAATTTGTTTGGCGGCAGGGAGGTTGTGCTGAGCCGCACCAGAAGCCATCAAGGACACCGGAATAGGGAGACGGCCCCAGTAGATGGTTTTTTGTATACTCGTAGATCGTCTTCTGCTCGAATCTCCGCTGGCTGACGCCCCACAGGTATCCCGTGATACACTCTCATCCGTAAATTGGGGATGAAAATCGTTGCTTCGATTATGCTGCTATTGTCGCAGATGGCACAATAGATCCTTATGAGATTTGTTTGCCACATTCTTGTATCTTTTGGCTTTTTTGCGCTGCTTTTCTACCTCTTTTTACTCTTGATTCGTATTACCGAAGTCGGAAGTTTTGGCGCCGAGGATATTATGTAGATACAGCAGGAAAGGACGCAGGCCGAATTGCGGAGTACGTAAAGAATCAGCTAGAAGAGGATTGTATGGGTAACAGTTAACAATGAGCTAGTACAGCCCGTTTACTGGTAGCAAGTAACAAGCCTAAGCAGTTGGCAGATCGTACTTGCGCATTTCATGCGCATGCGCAGGACAGAGGGCTTTGCCCGCATATGGACCTCACCGGCTTCGCTGCAGTGTCATTAAGCTAAGCCAATACACTTAAAATCCATTAAAAATGTTGCGTTTTTACTTATTTTTGTGGCTATTCCAAATTCTTTGAGTAGGATTTTTTGAGCGAATCCCTTAACTTTATGACATTGGGCTTCGACGGGGGATGTTTATTTATATTTACAGATCTATGGCAGTATCTGTGGCGAAGAACCACAGGACCTGACGGTTGACCGGCTTGCCCAGGACAGTGGACAGGGCCTGACTGTAAGCGGCCAGCTGTGGGCGGTATTCCTCGGCCCGGGCACGTTCTTTGCCTGGACGCACCCGATCGCTTTTGAAATCTACCACGGTGACAGCGTCTCCCTCCTCAAACCAGGCGTCGATGACACCCTGGAGGAGCACCTCCTCCCCTCTTCCCTCCGGGAAATAATCCAGTGCGGATACCAGCACCGAAAATTTAAATTCCCGGCGGCAGTTTTCCCCGGCGGCGGCCATAGCGGCGCCCAGAGAACTGCGCAGAAAGGCGGCCAGCCGCTCCGGCTCTATGGCCTGGCGCTGGAGGGGGGTGAGAAATCCCTGATCTGTCAGCCGGTCCAGCTCCAGTCCCACCGCCTCCGGACTGCCGTCCATATCCAAAGGGAGGTATTGCATGGCCAGATGCAGGGCGGTGCCCCGCTGAGCGGGAGTGAGTCCCCGGTCCTCCGCGATGAAATTGGGGCGGGTGACGGGCTGCTCCAGCCAAGAGCTCTGTTCCGTCTCCTCGGCGGCCTCCTGGTCCAGAGGACGGCCCTTCAGTTGGGTGGCGGTGAGCTTGGAGGGCAGGCCGGCCGCCGCAAGATGGGGATAGACCCAGCTGAATCGGACGGTCAGGTCCTCTTCTATTTCGCCTGTTTGAGGGGGGGCGGCACAACGGTCCTCCACTTGGGATGGTTCGGTCAGGAGGGCTCCCTCCACCCAGCGGATGTCCCAGGATGGCCCCAGATCCTCGGCACGCAGTTCAGGCAGGCCGGCCCTGTCCCGGAGGACGGCGCCCTCCGGTCGGGTGAGCGCGTGGAGGAGCAACCAGCCCCCGGCGCTCTGCTGGCGTTCCAGAGACAGAGGAGAGATGGGAAGAGAGAGACCCTCTCCGATTCGGGCCAGCTCAACGGAGCCGCCAGTGAGAGTCAAGGTAAGGATCAGCTTTTCCCGGGCGCGGGTCATGGCCACATAGAGCAGGCGCAGCTCCTCGGCCATCATCTCCCGCTCCAACTGCCGGGAGACCGCCCGGCGGGCTAGAGTGGGGTACTCCACCATTCGCAGCCGATCCAGTCCCTTGGGCCCCACGCCCAGCTCAGGATGAAAGAGCACCGGACGCTTCAGGTCCTCACGGTTCAGCTGACGGCTGAGGCCGCACACCAGGACTACCGGCTTTTCCAGGCCCTTGGACTTGTGGATGGACAGAATGGAAACGCCCGCCCCGCTCTGAGCGGCGTGGTCGGCCATCCCCAGCCTGGATCCGGTAGTTCTGAGACGGTCCAGCCGCAGAAGAAATTGAAACAGGGTGCGGCAGCCGCTGTTTTCCAGCTGACCAGCCAGGGCATAGAGGGCAAGCAGGTTGCTCTGCCGCTCGCCGCCCCCCTCCATTGCGCCGAAGACGCCCAGCAGATTGGTTTTTTCAAAGATATGCCACATCAGCTGTCGGCAGGTGCGGTCCCCCGCTCCAAAGCGCAGTTCCTCCAGCTGATCCAGAAAGGCCAGACAGTCCTGATCCCCATTTTGGGCGGCGCGAGACAGTGCGGTGTAGAAATCCCCTCCGCTGTCCGCCCGAAGCAGGGCCAGCTTATCCCCGGAAAATCCGTACACCGGGGAACGCAGGGCAGCCACGAGAGGCACGTCTTGGCGGGGGTTGTCCACGATCTGAAGAATAGACAGCGCCACATTGACCTCAGTGGTCTGAAAAAAGTCCTCTCCGCCGTCGGCGGTCCAGGGGATCCCCTCTTCGTTGAGGGCCTGGAGGTAATGATGGAGCACCGGGCCTGGGCTGCGCAGGAGGATCATCACGTCAGAGGGCCGTGCGGGCCGCAGGCTGTCTCCATCCTCGATCATCAGAGGCTGTTCCAGCAGATCCCGGATGCGCCGGGCGGCAAAGCGGGCTTCCAGCAGGTCCTTGTTGTCCTTTTCTCCCACCTTCTCTCCCAGAAAGGACAGGTCGAGGGCGTCCAGCTCCAGAGCGTAGGGGTCGAGACTCCTACACAACTCCGATGCGGGTCCTTCCAAAAATTTCTTTCCTGGCACCAGGGCCTGATCGTCGGAGTAGTCCAGCTCGCCAAAGTCCGTTGACATAATGCTCCGAAACAGGTCGTTGCATCCCTCCAGCACCTGTGGACGGGAACGGAAGTTTTGGGACAGGATACGCTTTCGGGGCGCGCCCTCCCAGGCCTGATCACCCTCGGCAAATTCCCGGTATTTTCTCAGAAAAATGGTGGGATCCGCCAGCCGGAAACGGTAGATGGACTGCTTGACGTCCCCGACCTGAAACAGTCTGCGGCCCGCACTGGAGATGGCGTCAAAGATGGCGTTCTGAACCTGATTGGTGTCCTGATACTCGTCTACCAGAATTTCGTCGTACCGAGCGGACCAGGACCAGGCCAGCGGGGAAGGGCTGCCGTCCTCGCCGGTGAGAAGCTTTACCGCAAAATGCTCCAGATCAGAGAAATCCAGCAGGCTCCGTCGGGCCTTTTCTCGGGAAAAAGCCTCCTGAAGGTCGAGAACCAGGTCCATCAGTGCCTGTACCGCAGGCCGTGAGAGGGACAGCTCTTCCAGATGGGCGGCGGTAGTTCCGTCGAAGGGCTCGGCCAGTTCAGCCAGGATTTTTTTACATTGTTCCCGGATGGCTTTCATGTGTTCGCCCACCTGGGCGGCCAGCGACTCCTCCATTGGACTGACTTCCGCGGTTCGTTTCCGCTTTCGGCCGGCACCAGGGAATGGAATGGGAAGCCGGGCACAGGCCCCGTCCCAGGTGGTCTCACGCAGGAAGGAATCCAGGCCGTCCAGGGTGGCGGAGATGGAGGGAGCGTAGTTGAGAGAGAGCAGTTCGTCCTTCTCGGCCAGGGTCAGAGCATAGAGTAGCTGAGCGGAGCAGTACCGGGCCTGCCGCCGGGAGTCCTCCAGGAGCAGTCGACCCCAGGGGGTCTGGGCCAGATCAGAGATTCCCTCCAGCTCCCACTGCGCACGCTCCTCCTGGAGCCAGCGGGCGGGGTCGGGGTGGCTCTGCACCCGGGTAAAGATGTCGACAGCGATCTGGGCCAGCCGGCTGTCGTCCCGTCCGGCGGACAGGGTGTCCACCAGCAGGGCAAAGGGGCTGTCCTCCGTCAGGTCCTCATAACGCTTGTCCAGAAGCTCGTCCAGCGTCTGTGCAAGAAGGACGCGGCCCTCCCCCTCGTCACACAGGCGAAAGTCCGGGTCCAGGTCCAGCAGATGGCCGCTCTCCCGCAGAAGGGCGGCGCAGAAGGCGTGGATGGTGGAGATGCCGGTCCGATAGACCAGGGTGGCCTGACGGCGCAGGTGGCGGTCGTTGGGGTGCTCCGCCAGCCGGTCAGACAGCTCTTGGACGATGCGGCCCCGCAGCTCGGCGGCGGCGGCCTTGGTATAGGTGATGATCAGGAAGCGGTCGATGTCCAGGCCCTCCGCCGTCACCCGGTCCAGCAGCCGTTCCACCAGCACCCGGGTCTTGCCCGAACCAGCCGCCGCCGATACCAGCAGCTCCCCGCCACGATCATCTACGATTTTTCGCTGTTCCTCTGTCAGTGGGAAGGGCATGGGATCGCCTCCTTTACTCCGTCAATATGCTCAAATACTTCTCGATACGGATGCCGTTGTTCCGCTCGGCCACGTCCTGTTCCAGAAAAATCAGCCGTTCCAGCAGGTCCACCGCTTTCTTCACCGCCTGGGGGAGCGTCTGTCCCTCCAGGAGCTTGCCGGTGAGCAGGGAGGTAAAGATATCCCCGGTGCCTGGGAAATGGGCCTTGATGAAGCGGTAGGGCACGGTGAAGTACTCTCCGGTCTTTCCGTCAAAGCCCCAGACCGTGTGACGGCCCGTCTCCGTTTCCCGGCCGCTGGTGACGACCGCTGACCGCGGCCCCAGGGCCAGCAGGCCGTCCAGCATCCGGCAGGCCTCCCCGGCGGTTAGGGTCTCCTTCCCCTCATACACCCCGGTGAGGAATTCCGCCTCTGTCAGGTTGGGGACGATCACGTCGGCCACCCCGACGAAGCGGCTCATATTCTCCACCGTCTCCCGGGTGGAGCCGTTGTACAGCTTGCCCCCATCCCCCATAATGGGGTCGGTGATGACCAGAGAGTCCTCCTTCCGCTGGCTGTTGATGAAGTCCTGGAGCAGGTCCACCTGGGCCGCTGAGGCCAGAAAGCCAGTGGTGATACAGTCGAACTGGAAGCCAAGCTCCTGCCAGACCTGGATGGTTTCTTTCATATAATCTGTGGCGTCCAGAACGGAGAATTTCCCATAATCGAAGTTGTTGGACACCAGAGCGGTGGGCAGATTGTAAATGCTGTGGCCCATGTTGGACAGGATGGGCAGCATTCCCGCCATTCCCATCTTTCCGTAACCGGGCATGTCGCTGATAATTAAAATATTCTTGCTGTGTTCCATAAAAACCTTCCTTACTCAGATAAAAAATCCAGAACGACCGGGTTAAATGCCTGCCAGTTCCGCCGGGCCACGAAGTGGTCTCCGGGGAGGATGGACAGTCGGCTGTTGGGAATGGATCGGGCGATTAGCCAAGTATGCCTCTCCCGGATCATATCCCTATCTCCAGCAATCACCAGGACTGGCATGGTCAGAGCGGATAGCCGCTCCGGTTTGATGTGGGGCTGGGTAGTCATCAGATCCAACAGCTCCCACTTGGGCTGAGCCCTTTTGTCAAGCCTGCGAATCACCTGGAGCAGTCCCCAGCCCAAAATGATCGGCGCCTGTATGGACAGCTTCACCCCCGAAGGTGACAGGTCGGCCCCGTTCAAAACCAGCTTTTCCACATATTCCGGGTACTTCAGGGCGAACAGCAGGGCGATATTGGCCCCGTCAGAGAAGCCCAGCAGATGACAGCGTCTGATCTCCCGGCTGTCTAAAAACGCTTTCAGGTCCTCGGCAAACTGCTCCAGGGTGAAAGGGGCTGTCCCCCGGGGGGACTGCCCGTGGCCCCGGGTTTCCAGGGCAATCACCTGATACCGCTCCGAAAAGGGGGCCATCTGATGCTTGAAATAGGTGTGATCTTCCCCGTTTCCGTGAAGCATCACCAGAGGGAAGCCCTGTCCGGCAATCGTATAATGAAGCTGAATATCCATCCTTCCTCCTGCTTACTACTCATTTTGTCATGGCTCCTGACTTATCTGTTTCCAAAATTCCTCTGCGCTCACGCGGGGCAGCCAGCGCTTGTGGTCGCCGCCCCGGCCCGGCTCAAAGTGGCAGGCGGCGGCATAGTCACAGAAGCGGCAGGCGTTTTTCTCCGGACCCCGCCAGAAGGGGTCGGCGGCGATACTCCCCCCTGCCAGTTCCTGGCAGATGTCCTCCAGCACCCGCTGAACGTGCTTTCCCAGCTTTCCCAGCTGCTCAGCGGAGGCCAGGGCCTCGCCGGTGATCTGTCCGGTGGACCTGCTCACCTTAAGGGGCAGGAAGCGGTAGCCGTTCTCCCCCTGGACCTCCATGGCGTTCAGCACCTGGGGATCGTCCACCACCAGGCCGCTGCGGGTCAGCTCCCTGTCCACCCTTTTGCGCAGCTCCTCGTCGCTGATGGACCGGCTGCCCCGGATGACTGCCTCCCGGGCGGGGAGGTAGAGCACGCCGTCCCCTTCCACCGGCAGACCATAGAGAGCCTGCCCCTTTTCCTCCAGGGTGAAGAGGTAGAGAAGCATTTGCAGTCCCAGACCGTTCCACACCTCGGTGAGATCAAAGGTCTTTCGTCCTGTCTTGTAGTCCACCACCCGCAGGTGAAGCCGGCCGTCCTTGACCCAGCCGTCCACCCGGTCCACAAAGCCTGTAACGCTGAGAGTGACCCCGTTGTGGGTTAGCTCTACCGGAGGTAGGTCGCCGCGTCTTCCAAAGCCCAGTTCAAAGGAGATGGGCTTGAATTGGGAGGACAGCAGCTCCTCCGCCACGTTGTCCACTACCGCCTGGACGGAGCGGAGCAGACGGCGGAACAGATACTGAAAGCGGGGGCTTTGTCCCTCCAGCCCGCCCAGTTCCTCTGCCACATAGCGGTCCACCGCCTGCTTCGTCAGACGGCGCAGTTTTTTTTCTCGAGCTTCGTCCTCCATGCCTGGAATGGTGGTCTGGGAAAATATCTCATCCTGAAGTACATGCTCCAGCACATAGTGGACAAAGGTGCCGTACTCCGGGGCGGTGAAGCCTGCGGGCTTCCGAGGCTCCGCCGCCAGCCCATAGCGCATGAAGTAAGAGAAATGGCAGGACTTGTACTGATCCATCCGGGAGGCCGACATGGCCACCCGCCTTCCATAGAGCCGGTCTACCGCCTGCCGGGACAGCCGTCCCCGCTCCCAGGCGGCCGCCCGGTCCAGCCGGGCAACCTGTTCCCCGAAGCCCGGCAGGCCCTCCAGGGCCCGCCGGGCGTTGACATCCCGTCCAGCCTGTTCCAGGGCGGGCAGAGGGGCCTCCAGACGGAAGGAGCCGTTCAACTCCTCCTCCCGCAGGGGGATCAGATCGCTGAACAGAAGCCGCAGCCGCCCAATCAGAAAACTGGGGCGGCGCTCCTCCCCCGCGGGACCCTGGACAGGCCAGGATACCGCCAGCTTCCGGCTGGGCTGGGCGCAGATCTGATAGATGGTGGTCATTTCACGATAGAGAAGGTCACGCTGGGACTGGGCCAGTTCCAGGCCGTAGCCCGCCAGCAGGGCCCGGTCGTCGTCAGACAGGAGACCGGGGGCGGTCCCCACCTGGGGCAGGGAGGCGTCGTCCGCGCCCAGGAGAAACAGGACCTTCACCCGCCGGCCCGTTTGACGGGTGGTCTCACCCGCTGTCACCCGGTCCAGAGAGACGGGGATAGTGCCCACATCGTATTGGGACAGCACCAGCTTGAACAGCAGGGCGAATTCCTCCAGTTCCATGGGGGTCTCTCCCAGCAGACGGGCGCACTGCTCCAGCCCGCTGCACAGGATGTCCCACAGCTGACGATACTCCCCGGCCAGTGCGGGGCGGTCCCGCCGGAGGAGAAGGTCCACCCGCTCCTCCAGCCGCCGTGGCAAGCCGATCTCCTCCAAAAAGGCGTAAAGCGCTGCCGCCTGTCCCCTTCCGGTTTTATTCTGATTTTTCCGAAGCGCTTCCAGGGGGCCGAATACCTGTCGTCGGGCGGCGTCCACCCGGGCCAGGAGGGCCCGATCCCCCTCCTCCCAGGGCATGCCGTAGCCCTTAGGGTGCCAGGACCAGTCCTTGCCCTGGGTCCATCGGCTGCCCCGGATGTCCCATTTCAGAATGTAGTTCTCCAGCAGGTCCACGTCCTCCCAGGACAGGTCGGTAAGGCCGGTCTTCAGATAGCGGAAGACGTCGTCGTAACGCCAGCCTCCCGCTGTGGTATCCAGAGCGGCGGTGACCAGGGCCAGCACCGGCTTTTCCAGAATATCCGTCATGGCGGAGGAGAACACCGGAACCCCGTACCGCCCGAAGACGGATTCCACCAGGTCACGATAGGTCTCGTAGCTTCGGGCCGCCACGGCGATGTCCCGGAAGCGCAGTCCCTCCTCCCGGACCAGCTGTAGAATACGGGCGGCGGTCCACTCCACCTCCCCCCGGAGGGTGGAAGCCTGAAACAACTCCACAGTGTCCCCACATGGCACCGCGGCCAAGATGTCCGCACCGAAGAGAGCCCGCTCCAGGCGGACAAGGGGCTCCGCCTTGCCGGCGCAGGAGAAAACCAGGTGTTCCACCTCACAGGGGACGCCCTCCTTTTGAGCCAGACGGAGCAGGGCATCCGCCGTTCTTCGGGCGGGAGAAAATACCCCGGTTCCCCCCTCGTCCTCTTCCAGATGGTCGCAGGTGAGGGTGACAGTCATGGAGTTGGCCTGGGCCATGAGGATCCGGAGAAGCTCTCTCTGCTGGGGGGTGAAGTCGGTGAAGCCGTCCAGCCAAAGGTCTCTGCCCTCAGCCCAACCACAGCCGAGCAGCCTGTCCGCCGCCCGGGTGAGGCGGTCCCTGGGGTCCAGGGCGGTCCTTGCGGTGAGGGCGTCGTACTCCCCAAGGATCAACCCCAGGTCCCGGAGCTTGTCCCCCTCGGGGCCGGAAGATTCCTCCCCCGCCCGGATCAGCGTCTCGGGCAGGACCCGGCAGCTCTTCAGCTCGTCAGCTGTGGCGATCAGGGAGGTGAGAAAAGCGGGCCGCTTGGAGGGCCGGCTGTACACCTTCAGGCTGGAGGCGGTCTCCCGCACTGCCCGGTACATGAGCAGGAGACGTCCGCCTCCGTCTAACTCCTCCTCCCCCAGTCCGCCGGCGGCCTGGAATATCCGGTTGGCCAAACGGCTGAACGACAAAACCTCCGCCCGCAGGTTGATCTGGGGGCCGCCCGCCTTACACAGAGCGCGCTCCGTCTCATGAGACATCTGCTCAGGTACCAACAGAACCTGGGGACGTTCCGCCCCTGCCCGGCACAGACGGTCCAGCACAGCAGTTGTCTTTCCGCCGCCAGCCCGGCTCAGAAGCAGCTTGAACATGGGCCTCTCCTCCTGTCATATTCGGTCTGTATGATGTTCTTTGCGATACTATAACAGATTTTCCTCTGAAAATCCACATGGAATTCTCTCATTCTAATCGTTTAAGCAGTGAGCTGTGAAAAAGGACGTTGACATTGCAGCCGGGCTGTAATAAAATTTTTTATATATCAGCTTACCAGAAATATATCAGATAAGGAGATTTACTATGGAGATCAAAAGGATTTGCGCCCTGTATTTCAGCCCTACGGGGGGCACGGAGAAGATTGCCTCTTTTGTGGCAGAAGAGCTGGGCCGGAGACTGGGTCTGGAACCGGAGTTGATTTCCTTTACCAGACCAGGAGAGCGGCAGAAGGAGTATCGCTTCGGGCCTGACAGCCTTTTGATTATGGCCTCCCCGGTCTACGCCGGCCGTCTGCCCAATAAGCTAATGCCGGAGTATAAGGAGAAAATTTGGGGTGACGGCACTCCGGTGCTCCCCGTCTGTGTCTTTGGAAACCGGAGCCCCGACGAGGCCCTGCGGGAGCTGGTCCTGCTTCTGGAGGGGAATGGATTCTTGACAGTGGGAGCCGCCGCCTTTGCGGGCCGGCACGCCTTTTCCGACAAGGTGGGAGAGGGCCGGCCGGACGAGGAGGACCAGGACCAGATGACCGGTTTTGCCGCCCGGGCGGCGGAGAAGCTGGCCGGAGACAGCTTGCCCCTTCTGGAGCTGGACCGGAGCGAGATCGGACCCTATTACACACCGCTGAGAAAGGATGGCGCTCCCGCCAAATTCCTGAAGGCCAAGCCGATGACCCGGTGGGAAAAATGTTCTGCCTGCGGTGCCTGCGCCAGGGCCTGTCCCATGGGCAGCATTGACCCAAAGACTTTGGAGGCAGTTGGTATGTGCGTCAAATGTCAGGCCTGTGTCCGCAAATGCACAAGAAAAGCGAAATATTTTGAGGACGGCGATTTTCTCTCCCATGTGGCCATGCTGGAGCAAAACTATGTCCGTCGGGCGGAAAATACAGTTATAATTTGAACACAATCAAAGACCCCCGGAGGTCGGGGCAGTCCGGTATAGACTGCTCGGCCTTCCGGGGGCCTTTAGCTGAGGAATTATTAGACAGGCTCAAAGTTGGAGGCAGGACGGCGGCAGATGGGACAGGTGTAGTCCTTGGGGAGGGTGTCGCTCTCATAGATAAAGCCGCAGATCTTGCAAACAAAACCCTTGGGCTTATCCTGAGCCGATTCAGTTTCAGGAGCGGGCTCCTCGCCCTTGATGGAGGCGGCCAGGACTTTTGCCAGGGCCTCCAACTCGGCCTCCTGGCCAGGGGCCAGGGCGGACTTGAGGGTGACAGGGGCCTCGATGATCTCCATGTTTTTCATCCCACCCAAAATCTCAGTCATCAGCTTGCCGCTGGCGGGAGCCCAGGAGCCGTTCTGGATGAGGGCCGCCTTGCGGTTTTGCAGGTTGTGGTGGGCCAGGTCCCGGAGCAGGTGTTCCATGGGGTCAAAAATTCCGTTGTTGTAGGTGGGGCAGGCGAAGACGATGTGGCTGTATTTGAAGCAGTCGGACAGTACATGGGAGTAGTGTGTCACCGATACGTCGTGCATCTCCACAGGGACGCCCAGCTCGGCCAGACGGCAGGCCAGGATGTTGGCGGCGGTCTCGGTGTTGCCATAGATGGAGGCGAAGGGGATGACCACGCCCTGGACCTCGGGCTCGTAGCTGGCCCACTTCACATACCGGTCGATGATTTGTCCAAAGTCCTTGCGCCACACAGGGCCGTGGAGGGGGCAGATCATCTGAATATCCAGTTTGGAGGCCTTGCCCAGCAGGGCCATCACCTGGGGGCCGTACTTGCCCACGATGTTGGTGTAGTACCGGCGGGCCTCGTCCAGCCAGTCCCGCTCCCAATCGACCTCGTCGGCGAAGAGGACGCCGTTCAGCGCTCCGAAGGAGCCGAAGCCGTCGGCGGAGAAGAGGATCTTGTCGGTGGAGTCATAGCTGACCACCACCTCCGGCCAGTGGACCATGGGGGCGGCCACAAAGGTGAAATGATGGCGGCCGGTGGACAGGGTGTCACCCTCATTCACAAGGATGGCCCCTTTAGGGTCGGCGGCGTGGAACTGGCGGATCATATTGATGGCCTTGCCGTTGCAGACGATTTTGGCCTCGGGGTGGCGGAGCATCAGGTCGCCCAGGGTGGCGGCGTGGTCGGGCTCCATGTGGTGGACGAAGATATAGTCCAGCTTGCGGCCGTCCAGGGCGTGCTCCAGATTCTCCAGAAACTGAGTCTGAACCGCCCGGTCCACCGTGTCAAAGAGGACGGTTTTCTCGTCCAGCAGGAGGTAGGAGTTGTAGGACATCCCCCGGGGGACGGGGTGGGCCGCCTCGAAGATGGGGTGTTGGCGGTCGTTGGCTCCGATCCAAATCAGGTCGTCGGTGACTTTACGGGTGCAGTACATTAAGAATGACCTCGCTTTCGTACAAAATATTATCGTCCCATATCATAGCATATTTTTGCCAGAAATGCGATAGTTTTTTTACCTGGAATCCGTTGCAAACAAGGAAGGAATCCCGTATAATATTGCCTTAAGCATGGAGAAAGGCGGAACGGATATGTACCGTATTGATATTATGACATTATTTCCCGATGTGGTAGGGGATATGCTCTGTGAGTCGGTCCTGGGCCGGGGGCAGGAGCGGGGCTATATTCGGGTGGAGTGCCACCAGATCAGGGACTACACCGTGAACAAGCAGAAACAGGTGGACGATTACCCCTACGGCGGGGGAAGGGGAGCGGTGATGCAGGCCGACCCGCTATTCCGCTGCTGGGAGCACGTCTGCCAGGAAGCGGGGGAGCGGGTCCATACCATCTACATGTCTCCGGCAGGGAAGACCTTTACCCAGGCCGACGCCAGGCGCTTAAAGGACGATTACCAGCGGCTCATCCTGGTCTGCGGCCACTACGAGGGCATCGACGAGCGGTTTATTGAGGAGTGCGTGGACGAGGAAATTTCCATCGGCGACTTCGTCATGACCGGTGGGGAGATCCCGGCCATGGCGGTGGCCGACGCGGTGTGCCGCCTAGTGCCCGGAGTGCTGTCCGACCCCTCCTGTTATGAGAACGAAAGCCACTGGAACGGGATGCTGGAGGCCCCCCAGTACTCCCGTCCCGAGGTGTGGCACGGCCGGGCGGTGCCGCCCATCCTCCTGTCGGGCAACCACGCCAGGGTGGACCAGTGGCGCAGAAAAATGTCTATCCTCCGCACCAGACAACGCCGGCCCGACCTGTATGAACGGCTGGACCTGTCCTCCAAGGAGGACCAGAAGCTGCTGAAGGAGCTGGAGGGAGATAAACTGTGATTCTTGAAACAGAACGATTGTGCCTGCGTGAAATGGGACAGCCTGACTTTGAGGCGCTATGTGTAATTTTGCAGGACGAAAAGGCGATGTATGCATATGAGGGCGCCTTTAGCAGCACAGAGGTACAGGAATGGCTTGACAGACAGTTGGCGCGCTATCATAAATATGGTTTTGGGTTGTGGGCGGTAGTGTTGAAAGAGACTGGAGAGATGATTGGACAGTGCGGGTTAACGATGCAGTTGTGGAAAGAGCGGGAAGTGCTTGAAATAGGCTATTTGTTTCAACGGCGGTACTGGCATAAGGGATATGCCACAGAAGCGGCTCAGGCATGTAAGCACTATGCCTTTGATGTGCTGAATGCAGAGGAAGTCTGTTCTATCATTAGAAATACCAACACAGCTTCGCAGAACGTGGCTATTAGAAACGGCATGACTGTAATGGACACATGGATCAAGCATTATCGTGGCGTTGATATGCCGCATGATCGCTATGTGATTGGCAGACACTGATTTATCAGGCGGAGATTTATATTTTCTCTTTACATCTCCCCAAAGGTATGGTAAACTAATTGTCAGAATCTAATTTAAAAAACCATGTCTGGAGATGAAATACATGAGTTTCAAAATTGTAGTGGACAGCTGCTGCGACCTGACCCCCGCCATGCTGAAGGACCCCGTCTTTGTCAAGGTTCCGCTGACCATCCAGTCCAACGGCAGTACCTTTGTGGACGACGAGACCTTTGATCAGGCTGATCTGCTGTGGGCCATGCGCCAGAGCGAGGACGCCCCCTCCACTGCCTGTCCCTCTCCCCAGACCTATCTGGACGCCTTCCGAGGGGCGGACGATATCTATGTAGTTACCCTGTCGGCTCTGCTCAGCGGTTCCCACAACAGTGCCGAGCAGGCCCGCATCCTTATGGAGGAGGAACACCCGGAGGTCAACGTCCACGTGTTCAACTCCTGCTCCGCCGCTTCCGGAGAGCTGCTGGTGGCTATGGCGATTCACCGGCTGGCCTCTGCGGGGATGCCCTATAAGCGGGTGGTCACCGAGGTGGAACAATTCATCTACCAGATGCAAACTCTGTTTGTATTGGAGAGCTTGGAGAATCTGCGGAAAAACGGCCGGCTTACCAAGCTCCAGGCGGTCATCACCGGGGCGCTGAAAATCAAGCTCTTTATGGGCGCCACCCCGGAAGGGGAGATCTGTAAGCTGGGACAGGCGCTGACCATCAAGCAGGCTTTGACCAAAATGGTGGATAAGATCGCGGCCGATGCCGCCCACGTGGGTCGCACCCTGGCCATCTGCCACTGCAACTGTCTGGAGCGGGCTTTCCAGGTGAAGGCTATGGTGGAGGCGAAATGCAAATTTGCCCATATCCTCATCACCGAGGCCGGAGGCATCACCAGCGTCTACGCCTATGATGGCGGCATTGTGGTGGCGTATTGACAGATGGTTAAAATTACGGTATAACTTACAAATACAGGGTAAGGGCAAAGCCCTTACCCTGTATGACAAACCATAACACAGAGGAGAGATATTTATGTCCATATCCCGTTCTCAGGCCTGGGACCTGCTGACCCAATACAACAAGGAGCCCTTCCATCTGCGCCACGCCATCACGGTGGAGCATGTGATGGGATGGTACGCCCGGGAACTGGGCTATGTGGACCAGGCGGACTTCTGGTCCGTGGTGGGCCTGCTCCACGACCTGGACTTTGAGATGTGGCCTGAGGAGCATTGTGAGAAGTCTCAGGAGCTGATGCGGAATGCCGGAGTGGAGGAGGCCATTGTCCGGGCCACCGCCAGCCACGGCTGGGGGCACCGGGTGGATATCAAGCCGGTGCACGAGATGGAGAAGGTGCTCTACGCCTGTGACGAGCTCACCGGTCTGATCGGTGCGGCGGCCCTGATGCGTCCCTCCAAAAGCACTGCCGACATGGAGCTGAAATCCCTCAAGAAAAAATTCAAGGACAAGAAGTTTGCCGCCGGCTGCTCCCGGGACGTCATAGCCAAAGGGGCGGAGCTGCTGGGCTGGGAGCTGGACAAGCTGCTGGATATGACGCTCAGGGCGATGCAGGCCGAGGAGGAGGCCATTGAGACGACGGTTGCGGCGTTGTGAGGAGAACACAATGAAAACGGCTGTTGTATATGTATCGGTCCGCGGCGGCAAAACCAGAGAGGTGGCTGAAGCCGAAATCATTCGGAGCGGGGTGGGTCCCGCTCTGTATCCCGGTGTCCTTGATGGCTTCCAGTGCGGCTCAGCACAACCTCCCTGCCGCCAAACAAATTATGGAGGACCATGCCTCCTTGAAGTCAGGACGGCTATCTGCTGATAAGGCATATATTGACGTTGGTTAGGCGCAGTCACTCAAGCAAAACCGCGCCCTCGAGCTGCTTACCCCTCGAAAAACCAAAAGGACAACATGCTGCTTTCTGACGATACATTTTCCTCCTTTGCCAGTTCTGTCCGCCAGCCCGTCGAGTGTTTTTTCAACGGGCCAATTGCTTGACTGATATTCAGTCTGTTTCCTTAGTCCGCACCTGCTCGGACCCGCGCCGCATCGCTGCCGCTCTTGCCAAGTCCTTGTTCAACACTTGATTCGTATTGATAATATATAGCATGGAGTCTCTTCCCTTTCAACCCCTGCCGGTGGGAAATATGGGCTGGGATGGAGAAACAGATGTAAAAAAGCCATCGGATTCAAACCAATCCGATGGCTTTTATGCCGCCGCGCGTTCCACTCAAACCGTCCGGAGGGAGCAGCGACAGCTTCAGGTGTTCCCCTCCATGTCTTTGACGAGGGGCGGGAGCTGGGAGATCATGTTGTCCATGTCCTCGAACATGGCGCTTTTGGTGGTGCCCAGACGGCTGGCGCGGTCGATATGTGTGACGACCTCCTGGTACTGGCTCTTGATCTGATCGAAAAACTGGCGGATCACTTGGAGCTCCTGCTGAGAGGCGAGGATCACACCGGCAATCTCCGTTTGCACAGACACGGCTCCCTCGGCGGCGGAGGTGATTTTGCGGAAGCTCTCGTCAGTCTGGGACACAATGCCAACGCCCTGACCCAAAGTCTCCTGAGACGTCTGAATACTGCCGCTGAGCTGGCTGGCGCGGTCTTCCACATCGTTAATGCCAGTATCCACCTCACCGGCAAGTATTTTTATTTCTTTAGCCAGCTCTTTTACCTGGGCGGCCACCACGGCGAATCCCTTGCCCTCGACGCCCGCTCTGGCCGCCTCGATAGAGGCGTTGATAGCAAGGATGTTCGTCTGGTCCGCAATGGACACAATCTTGCCCATACATTGCTGAATCGCCTTGATAGCGGCCTGAAGCTGCGTGAAGATTTCTGTCATCTCATCGTAGGATTTCTGGACCTGCGCGGAGGTGCGGCCCAGATCCTCCATCTGGCCCTGGGCTTCCGACACGTTCTGGGCAATCTCGTTCCGCACCTGAGCGAACTGCTCCGCCGTCTCATTGATGTTGGAAAAGGACAACCCCAAGTCCTGGAGCTTCGCCTGGAAGTGATCCGCCTCCTTGATTACACCGGAAAAGGAGGTGCCCACCATGCTCAGCTCCCAGAGAGAGGCCACCTCTTTCTTTACCAGCTCCTTCTGGTATTCCTTCAGGCTGTCCGCCACATGGAGCATCGGGTAGAGACAGTCTTCCTTACGGACCTTTGCCGGTTTCTGCCGGTCTTTTCTCCTAAACAACATGGCCGCTCCCCTCCTTATTATTCAAAGACCACACAGGTCATGGATTGGTTCACGAAACGATCGTTGTAGTGCTCGCCGTAGCCCACAAAGCCGGCGTGACAGCCCAGAGCCGCCATCTCCTGGAGATAGGGCTGCATGTAACCGCGCTCGGAGAACAGCTTGTATCGGAACAGGCAGTTGACGGAGAAAATGGCGGAACGGCGAGGGAAATCATGGCATATCTGCTGAATGGTGTCCCGGGTGATGGCCTGGTAGTCCCCCAGCTCCAACAGAATCAGAACGTCGGAATCGTTGACCTGACGGAAACAGGCCAGGGCGTTTCCGTTGACCTCCTTAATAGAGATGATGCAGGTGTCGTCGCCGTTGAGCTTGCCGAAAGGGTTCTGAAAGGTCCGGGTGAGAATCTCTTCGTCCGTCACGTGGAGGATACTTTTGTAGACCTGCTTGGCCGGCTTGCCGTTCAAGGAGCCCAGAACATAGTTGGCACGGTCGGTGTCAGAGGCGATGAAACGGTAATTTCCCAACTGGTGATAGATGTTTTCTTTATAGGTCCTGACCCGGCCGTTCTGGTTTCGGACCAAGGCGTAGGCCACCGCGTCCTGATAGATCCGGCCGTTGGCGGATACCTTTCCTTGGTCGCCGGTTCCACCCACCAGAGAGATGCCCCGCTTCCGAAGCACGGTATAGATCGTGGTCAGCACACAGGCGTCGTTCCCGGTGCAGAAATCGATGCAGACGGTGTCCCGGCTGGAGCCGCCCACTGTCTGGATATCACGCTCCAGACGATGTATGTATTTGACCGGTACGGTGGACACCTGCTCCAGCACATTTGCCGCCGCGGTGACGCCGTCGCAGAAAGCGATGATTCCAACGCCGTGCTCCACGACGCCGAGCTGGTAGCTCATTCCGATGCACCCGATGCTGGGAACGCCGGGATAGCGCTTTTCCAGGGCTGCCACATGCTCCTCAAACTGCGTGTCGTTTGAGAGCAGCATAATAAACTGGGGATTGTAGAGGCCCTGAAGCGCTTCCGTCAGGTTCCCTCTCTGACTCATGCCATAAAATTGTTTCATTCGGCCGTCTCCCTCCAAAGATGTTTCAGATTTCCAATTATACTAGAAGGAAGAAAATGTGTCAACAGCTGCGGTCAGGCAGGACGGCCGCCACGCCTTCCGCGGCAGTTTGTCGCTTCTGACACCCCTGTGGAGAAAAAATAGCTTGCAATTTTGGAGAGTATGTAATATAATAAACAAGCAGGTATAAAAAACCTGCGAATCCATCGGCAAAAAGCCCAATTGGGCTTTTTGCGCTCCCGGTATTGGGAGCGCAAAGCCAAACTGAAAAATGGAGGAAGAGAACTATGAAGAAAAAGCTCGCACTTGCGCTTGCCGCGGTCATGCTGATGGGCGTGGCCCTGACAGCCTGCGGCAGCAAGAAACCGGCCATTACTCTGGCTACCGGCTCCACCAGCGCTAACTACTACGCTATTGGCAACGTGATGGCCACCGTGCTGAATCCCGTCCTGAAGAAGTCCGAGATCACCGTCACCTCCACCGGCGCGTCCAAGGCCAATGTTCAACTTCTGCAGGACAATGAGGCTAACTTCGCCATTCTGCAGAACGACGTCGCTTACTACGCTCTGACCGGCACCGACCTGTTTGACGGCTCTGAACCCTATGAGGATTGGGGCGCCCTGTGCTCCATGTACGACGAGGTCGTTCAGGTCTTCACCCTGGATCCCAACATCAAGACCTTCAGCGACCTGCAGGGCAAGACTGTCTCCGTCGGCGCCGCTGGCTCCGGTGACAACTTCGCCGCCGGTCAGATTTTTGCTGAGTTCGGCATGAGCTTCGACGATGTGAACGCCGTTTATCAGTCCTACAGCGACTCCGCCGAGGGCATGAAGGACGGAAAGATCGACGCCGCTTTCTGCGTGTCCGGCGCTCCCACCACCGCTCTGGTCGACCTGGCCGCCACCGCCAACAAGCCTCTGAACGTGATCACCCTGGAAGATGACCGCATTGACGGCCTGATGGGCGACTACCCCTTCTACGCCAAGACTGTGATCCCCGCCGGTACTTATGACGGTCTGGACCGCGACGTCACCACCGTCAGCATCCGCGCCATGCTGGTCGCCCGCGCCGACGTGTCTGACGACGTGGTCTACGAGCTGATGTCCGCCATGTTCGACAACCTGTCCGGCCTGCAGGACGGCCACGGCAAGTTCAAGGGCATGTCTCTGGAGACCGCCGTTGACGGCGTCAGCATTCCTTATCATCCCGGTGCTGAGAAGTACCTGAATGAGAAGGGCATCACCACCAAGTAAGTATCTGACAAGATGCGACTGACAACGCTTTGTGAATAAGAACAAGGTTCTGGTAGCCGCGGCCGCAATAGCCTGTCTGGCTATTGCGGCCGCGGTCCTTTTCTTCCTCCCGGCAGAGAGGCTGACGCTGCGGGACGCGGAGACCGGCCGGCTCTATGCCGCATATCCCCTGGAAAAGGGGGAGGAGTTTTCCATCACTTTCATCCATTCCGTCAATCAGACGCCGGTGACGGACTGCTATGATGTGGGCGAGGATGGAATGATCTTTTTGCGAAAAACCATTTACTATGGCTTTGGCGCCGGAGTGCCCTCTGATCTGGACCCCAAAACGCGGCTGTCCTATGAGGAGGAGACCGGGGCAATGGTGGTTTCCGGACTGGACCAGGAAATCCCCGCGTTTTACCTCTTTGTGGGCACGGTGTCGGATCACACGCTGGACATCGGCGGCGAGGAGATCAGTCTGCGGGAGCTGTGCGGCCGGAACACAAAGGTCCATATCAGCTATGAGAGGGTGTGGCCCTTTCAGAGCTGAGTTTTCCAGAGAAAAGAACACGATGCTTTTGTCCTGAGTGGATTTGGTTGAGTCTTGGAGAGGGAAGAAGAGGAAGCCGAGTGCGGCCAAAGGCGGACCTGAAGCAGAGTTTCTTTAGTTACCAATCCAAACAATAAATCAGCAAAAGGAGGCATCTCTGTGGAAGATCAAGAGAAAAAAGCAGTCAACACCGCACCGGCGGGAGAAGTTTCTGACGTGCAGGCCGATGTAGAAGAGATCATGAAGAAATACGACCGTGAGTCAAACGTTCGTATTTGGGAGGGCATTCCGAAAAAGCTTGTCCGCTATTCCCTGGCCTTGTTCAGCCTGGGCCTGATGTGGATGAATCTGTTCTCCACCTGGAGCGAGACGCAGCGCCGTCCGCTGTTCCTGGGCCTGGTGATTCTTCTGGTGTTCATCGTTTTCCCCATGAAAAAGGGCTCTGTCCTTAAAACAAACAGTATCCCCTGGTATGATATTATTTTGGGTATTGTTGGTTCCGGCGCTTTTCTGTACTTCTTCTTTAATGAGAGAGACCTGATGATGCGGGCCACCCGAATCACCGGGTTTGAGATTATCCTGGGCATTCTGGGCGCGCTGATTCTCTTTGAGTGCTGCCGCCGCGTGGTGGGCCTGCCCATTCTTGTGGTGGCCTCCTGCTTCATCGTCTACGCTTTCATTGCCGGAAAGAGCTTGAAGAGCGTCGTTTATAACCTTTTCTATACCACCAACGGCATTATTGGTATGCCGATTAACGTCTGTTCCACTTATATCGCGCTGTTCATTATTTTTGGCGCCTTCCTGGAGGCGACGGGGATCAGCAATTTCTTTATTTCCTGCGCCAACGCCCTGGCCGGCTGGGCCACAGGCGGACCGGCTAAGGTGGCCGTCATCTCCTCCGCCCTGTGCGGCATGGTGTCCGGCTCCTCCGTGGGCAACACCGTGACCACCGGCTCCGTCACCATTCCCATGATGAAGCGGACCGGTTATCCTCCGGAGTTTGCCGGGGCGGTGGAGGCCGCGTCCTCCACAGGCGGACAGATTATGCCGCCCATCATGGGCGCTGCCGCCTTCCTGATGGCGGAAATGGTGGATGTACCTTACAGCGACATTATCACACGGGCCATCCTGCCCGCCATCCTGTATTTTGCCGGCATTTTCCTTCAGGTGCATCTGCGGGCGAAGCGGCTTGGTCTGAAGGGCATCCCCAAGAGTGAGCTGCCCAAGTGGCGTGAGCTCCTGCCCAAGGTGTATCTGCTGATCCCCCTGGTGGCCTTGGTGGCTATGATTATGAACGGCCGCACCATGGCGATGGCCGCGATTATTGCTACCGGTCTGTGCATTGCGGTCAGTATTTTCAACAAGGATAACCGCATGACAATCAGCGGCTTCATTGACGCGCTGGAGAACGGCGCCCGGAACTGCCTGTCCATCGCCATCGCCTGCGGCGTGGCCGGCATTATCGCCGGCGTGGTGACGCTGACCGGTCTGGGCAATGTCTTCATCAGCGCCATCGTTGGCGTGGCCAACGGACAGCTGATGATCGCCCTGTTCTTTACCATGATTACCTGTATTGTTCTGGGCATGGGCGTTCCCACCACCGCCAACTATATTATCATGGCCACCACCTGCGCCCCCATTCTGGTGACCGGCATGGGTATGAACGCCATCGCCGCCAACATGTTCGTGTTCTACTTCGGCATTGTGGCTGACATTACGCCTCCCGTGGCTCTGGCCGCCTATGCGGGCTCCGCCATCGCGAAGGCCAACCCCATGAAGACGGCATTCCAGGCCACCCGTCTGGCAATCGCGGCATTCCTGATTCCCTATATCTTTGCAATGAATCCGGCAATGCTGTTTATAGACGCGGGGCCTTGGGATGTGGTCCAGATTACGATTACCAGCTTTGTTGGCATGGCCGGTGTGGCCGCAGGTCTTGAGGGCTATCTGCTGAAGCGGATGGGTGCAGTCGAGAGAATCCTAATTGGGGCCGGCGGTTTAGCGATGTTGATCCCCGGTCCGCTCACCGATATCATTGGCGTGGTGATTTTTGCTGTGATTGTCACATGGCAGATTATTTCCAAGAAGAGAGAGTCTATTGCGATGTAAGCGAAATGTTTGTTTATTAAGTTAGGTAGATTGGACAACCGGCGGAGGTTTTTTCCTCCGCCGGTTGTTATAGTTTGGAACAATTTTTCCTTGAAAGAAGATCGTTTTTATGATAAAATAGCACAATAAGCTGTTGCTGCGGCACAGTGCGGACAACAAAGGCATTTACATGATGGAGGTCACCATGAAAGGTATTGTCTTAGCGGCGGGAAAGGGGACCCGCCTGTACCCTATGACAAGGCCGGTGTGCAAGCCCCTGCTGCCGGTCTATGACAAGCCCTTGATTTATTACCCTATCGCCATCCTGATGCAGGCGGGAGTCTCTGAAATAATGATTATCGTTCCGCCGGGTGAGACGGCCACTTTCCAGAATCTGCTGGGGGACGGGAGGCAGTTTGGCTTGCACATTCAATACGCCGAACAGCCGGTAGCCCGGGGCATTGCTGACGCCCTGCTGATTGGAGAGCGGTTCGTGGGCAGCGACCGGGTATGTCTGGTGCTGGGGGACAATATCTTCTATGCGCCCACTTTGGCCGCCACACTGAAGCGGGCCGCGGCCAACGACCGGGGCGCCACAGTGTTCGGTTACTGGGTGGAGGACCCCCGGCCTCTGGGTGTGGTGGAGTTCGACAAGGAAGGAAAGGCCATTTCCATCGAGGAGAAGCCCCGCTACCCCAAATCCAACTATATCATTCCCGGTCTTTATTTCTATGACCATCAGGTTATGGAGATCGCCCACCAGCTGAAGCCCTCGTCCAGAGGAGAGTTGGAGATTACCGACGTAAATCTGGAGTATCTGCGCCGGGGAGAACTTCAGGTGATTCCCCTGGAGAGAAATTTTACGTGGATGGACGCAGGCACCGCCGACAGCCTCCTTGCTGCGGGGGAGACCATCAAGCGGATTCAAGACACTACCGGCCGGTATGTGGGCTGTCTGGAGGAGCTGGCTCTTTATGAGGGCTGGGTCAGTGAGGAGCAGGTCCACCGGATGGGCGACGAGTTGTCCATGACCCTGTATGGAAAATATCTCCAGTGCCTGTAAATCAGAAAATGGGGGCGTGGCCGGAAGCCGGTCCCCTGGAGAGGAGCTAAAGGGTTGAAACGGATTTTAATGCTGGCAACCGGGGGGACCATCGCGTCCAAGGAGAGCGGTGAGGGACTCAGCCCCGCCATCACCTCAGAGGAGATTCTTAGCCACGTCCCTGCGGTGGGGGAGTTGTGCCGGGTGGGTGCTGTACAGCTGATGAACCTGGACAGCACCAATATTGGTCCCTCCCACTGGCTGGAGATGGCCGCCGCCATACGTGACCGCTATGAGGACTATGATGGCTTTGTTGTGACCCACGGCACCGACACCATGGCTTATACCGCCGCCGCCCTGTCCTATCTGATTCAGGATTCCCCGAAACCGATTGTCATCACCGGCTCACAGAAGTCCATCGCGCTCAACGACACCGACGCCCGGCGGAATCTGTATGACAGCTTTCTCTACGCCGCTGACCGGCAGTCCCACGATGTGAGTCTGGTGTTTGACGGCAAAGTGATTCTGGGCACCCGGGCTCGAAAAGAACGGAGCAAGAGCTTTAACGCTTTCTCCTGTGTAGACTATCCCGAGCGGGCAGTGATCCGGGACGGCCGGCTGATTCGCTATTTGGCCCCCCGTTCCTACTCCTATGGGGCGGAACCGGTCTTTTATGACAGGCTGGAGGACCGGGTTCTGCTCCTGACCCTGATTCCGGGGATGGAGGCGGAGAGCCTGCGGCTGTTGAAGGACAGCTATCAGGCGGTGATTCTCCAGTCGTTCGGGGTGGGCGGCCTGCCCGGCGGCGGAAGCGGCCCTTTGGCTCAGGCCATCGGGGAATGGCTGTCCGCCGGCAAGACCATTGTGATGATGACCCAGGTGCCCTATGAGGGCAGCGATATGTCGGTTTATCAGGTGGGACAGCAGGTGAAGGAGCGTTTTCAGCTGCTGGAGGCCTATAATATGACCCTGGAGGCCGCGGCCACTAAGCTGATGTGGGTGCTGGGGCAGACCCAAGACCCGGGACAGGTCCGGGAACTGTTCTGCCGTCCCGTCCAATTCGATGTGATCCGCTGATTAAATGTTTGGAGGTATCCAGTGAAGCGTTTCCGTCATATTTCCGCCTTTTTGCTGGCGCTCCTGCTTCTGTGTTCCATGCTGCCCGCTTTGGCGGCTCAGTCTGAGAATTACACCACAACTGTGCTTTTTACCCATGATCTCCACTCCCATTTTTTACCTCAGGCAGATTGGGAGGGGGGCGAGTCGGGGGGATATGCCCGGCTGAAAACTGCCCTGGACCGGGAGCGGTCTGCCCATCCCGACGCGCTGACCCTGGACGGAGGAGATTTTTCCATCGGTTCCCTGATTCAGACCCTGTACACCACTCAAGCGGCGGAACTGTGCACTATGGGCGCGCTGGGTTATGACGCCGCCGCCGTGGGCAACCACGAGTTTGACCACACGGGAACGGGTTTCGCTTCTATGCTCAGTGCCGCCGCGGCCAGCGGCGGCCCATTGCCCTCTCTTCTGATGGCCAATTACAAGCCGGCAGTGGACAACCCGGACAAGCTGGATATCCAACGGGCCATGGCGGCCTACGGGGTGCGGGACTATATGACATTGGAGAGGGGAGGGGTCACCTACGGCATCTTTGGACTGATGGGGGAAGACTCCCACGCCTGCGCTCCCTCCTCTGGGTTTGAACTGGGGGATATGGCGGCTAATGCCCAGCGGTGTGTGGATGCTTTGAAGGAGCAGGGGGCGGAATTTATTATCTGTCTGTCCCACTCGGGGACCAACGAGAAGAAAAAGCTGTCTGAGGATGAGCGGCTGGCGGAGAAGGTGCCGGATATCGACCTGATTGTCTCCGGCCACACCCACACTACCCTGTTTGAGCCCATTGTGGTGGGGGATACCTATATTGTTTCTGCCGGACCCTACTGTGAGAATCTGGGCTCCATTACTCTGACCTGGACCGGAGATGGGGATAAGACGCTGACCGACTACCATTTGACCCCTATTGACGAGACACTCCCCGAGGACCGGGAGATCACCCTGCTGGTGGACCGGTGGAAGCGGCAGGTGGGGGGGGCTTATCTGGGGCGGTACGGCCTGAGCTATGACCAGGTGCTCACCCGGACGGATTTCGACCTGCCCACCCCGGCCTCCGGGGTCCAGAACGGCAATGCCTTGGGGGAGATGGTGGCCGATTCCTTTCTCTGGGCCACGCAGAACCTGGAGGCGGACAACCCTGGCGGACCCACGGTTACCGTAACTGCCGACGGGGTGCTGAGAGCTCCCTTGGCGACAGGGGAGATCACAACGTCGATGGCCTTCGACGTGCTGTCCATGGGGGTGGGGAGCGACGGCACCTCCGGCTTTCCTTTGGTGGGGGTGTACCTCACCGGAAAAGAGCTGAAGGCCGCCGCCGAGGTGGACGCCTCGGTCACCCCCCTGATGCCCGCCGCTCAGCTCTATATGGCTGGGCTGGAGTATAGCTTCAACACCCACCGGATGTTCTTCAACCGGGTGATCGACATTCAACTGGCCCAGCGGGTGGATTTTGTGCACAGTGCGTCCGTTACCATGCCGGATGGCA
>CATKHE010000179.1 GCA_949747935.1 uncultured Eubacteriales bacterium | reverse complement strand
TCTCTATCCCGACATCAGCCTGACCACCTTTCACACCCCCATGGAGGAGATTGGCAGGGCGGCGGTGGAGCTGGCCATTGCTCTGATGGAGGGGGACGGTGAGAGTGAGCCGGACATAGAGCTCCGCCGGAGCTTCCGGCCCTCCCTGGTGGTCCGGGGCAGCACCGGCCCGGTCAAAGATGGAGTGGAATAGCTTGAGAGAGAGAAATCAGCCCGAAAAGGGGACAAAACAGCGCAGGCCGCCCCATGTCCTGCTGATCCTGGCCGTCCTGCTCCTGCTGGCATCAGCCCTGACCTGGGTGGCGCCGCCGGGCAGCTACGACCGGGTCTTGCACGAGGCCACCGGGCAGACGGTGGTGGTTCCGGGCAGCTTCACCTGGACCAGCCCTACCCCGGTGGCCCCCTGGCAGCTGCCCGGGCTGGTGTTTGAGGCCCTCACCCAGGGCCCGGCCCCCCGGCTGATCGCCTTTGTCTGCCTGCTGGGCGGGAGCTTTGGGATTATTATGGAGACCGGGGCGGCGACCGCCCTGTGCGCCTGGGCGGCGCTGCGCTTTCGGAACAGACGGGCGTGGTTCATCCCCGCCTTTGTGGGGATATTCTCGGTGTTCGGCTTCACCATGGGGCTGACCACCGCCTCCATCGTCTTCCTTCCCCTGGGGATGGCGGCGGCGAGATCGCTGGGCTACGACGATCAAACCGGCATGGCGATGGTAATGCTGGGCACCAACGCGGGCTTCGCGGCAGGGATTTACAATCCCTTCTCGGTGGGAATTGCCCAGACCATCGCCCAGCTGCCCCTGTACTCCGGGGCGTGGCTGCGCTGGCTCCTGCTGGCCGCGCTGACGGCTGCCACCAGCGTCTATCTCCTGGGCCGGGCCGGGAGGCCCCCGCTGCCGGAGGGGGAGGAGCCCCTCCTGGAGAGGTCCCCCATCACGGTCCGGCAGACTCTGGTGCTGGTCCTGCTCCTGGGCGGGCTGGTCCTGATTATCAGGGGGGTGGGAAGCTGGGGCTGGGGGGTGGCGGAGATCGCCGCCGTCTTCCTGACGCTGGGGGTGCTGTGCGGCTGCGCCGCCGGCTTCGGAGCGGGACAGATCTGCGCCCTGCTGACCGCCGGCTGTGGAAGGATGGCAGGGGGAGCCCTCACCATCGGCATGGCCGCCTCTCTGCGGCTGGTGCTGGAGAGGGGCGGCCTGCTGGACAGCGCAGTCTACGGCCTGCTGGGACTGGTAGAGGACCTGCCCGCCTGGGCACAGCTTCTGGGGATGTTTTATTCCAACGCCCTGCTGGACCTGCTGATTACCTCCGGCTCAGGTCATGCGGCGGTGGCGATGCCCCTGATGGTCCCCCTGGCCGACGCCCTGTCTCTGTCCCGGCAGTCGGCGGTGCTGGCATTTCAGCTGGGGGACGGGTTGGTAAATCTGACCTCTCCCATTTCCAACACGCTGGTGAGCTGTCTGGCCCTGTCCGGGGTGAGCTACCAGCGATGGCTGCGGTATTTTCTGCCGCTGGTGGGAATCTATCTGGTCATCGGCACGGCCTTGATGCTGCTGGCCGGAGCTGTGGGATATTGAACACGGCCCGCCGGTTATCCGGCGGGCCGTTTGGCACTATTCCTCGCTCGGGGTCAGGCTGCGGATCAGCTCGCGCAGGGGGAGGGGCGGAGGGAGAGACGGACAGCTCGTCCAGACCCATCCGTAAAAACGCCCCGCTCCTTCGTAGCCCGGTTGGTGAACGAGCTGCCGGTGCCCGGCAGCAGGCCCGCCATGCAGGAGGTGCGGTACTGGTATTCCCCCCCTGCGGGGAGGAAATTACAGCTGATATTCCGTGGTATAGGCGCTGTCGTAGGTGGTGGGGACGCGGCCCTCAAACCGCTTGGCGGTGCTCTGGAGGTGCTTTTCCGTATAGGCCTGGAAGTCAGACTCCATCAGCTCGAAGGTCTTGTCCTCTCCCGCCTTCTTCTTCTGCGCCACCTCGGCTACCGCCTCGGCGTCCTGCCGGCGGATCACCACAATGCCGTCCTTGTCGCCCACCAGGATGTCGCCCGGGAACACCACCTGTCCGCCGCAGGCGATGGGCACGTTGACCTCACCGGGGCCGAACTTCCAGGGGCCCTGGGGGGTGACGCCCTTGGCGTAGATGGGCATATCCAGCAGCTCGATGCCGTCCAGGTCCCGCAGGCAGCCGTCCACAACAATGCCGGCCAGCCCCTTTTTGCAGGCGAAGCGCATCATAATCTCCCCGGCCAGGGAGCGGTTGCAGCCGCTGGCGCCGTCCACGACGATGATGTCGCCGGGCTGGGCCATGTCCAAGGCCTGGTGGAAAAAGAGATTATCGCCAATGGGGGCCTTCACGGTGATGGCGGTGCCCAGCAGGGGCTTGGCGCGGGCGGGGTTGAGAAGGCGGATGTAGTCGTGCATGCAGTACAGGCGGTTCATCTCGTCGTTAATGTTGCTGGAGGGCAGGCCCTGAAAGCGGGCGATGACCTCGGGAGCGGGCCGCTGGACCTGAGTGAAAATGCGATTGCCGATGGTAATCATGTGAATCAACCTTTCTTTTCATCGTTTTGTATGTTATAGATTGGAATGATCAGGGTGCTTCCTCTCAGAGGAAGCGGAGGAGGACACTGATCAGGGCGGGATAGAGGGAGATAACCCCAATAAGGCGGACAGTGTGCATGCCGGTGACCTTCACGCTGTCGGCCCCCATGTCCTCCGCAATCAGCGCCATATCCGTGACGCCCCCAGGCGCGGAGGCGAACAGGGCGGTAATCATGTCCATGCTGGTCCACCGCTGAATCAGCCAGGCGGCGGCCAAATCCAGCAGGATAAAGCCGGCCACCGCAAGAGCGACCACCTGATACATCTCCAGCAGCTTCAGGGCCTGTTCCCGGCCTACCGAGCAGCCGATCAGCGCGCCGGCGAAGACCTGGATAAATTGGCGCAGGCGCAGGGGCATGTATGCCTTTCCGGTGAAAATGTTATATGCGGCGCAGGCGAGGGTGGAGCAGACGATGGCCCCCGCTGGAATTCCAACCGCTTTGCCCAGTCCGCCGAAGACGAGGGCGATTCCCAGCGTGGCCGGCAGGAGGGCCGGGCTTTTGCGCCTGTCCCTGGAGGCGGGGGCCGGAGCCGCACTCGCCTCCCCGCCCCCTTCGGCAGGGGGGACTGGACGCCGCTTCTCGATGGCCCGGATAATGGGCGGCATCAGGCAGATGGTGAAGATAATACGGGCGGTCTGGAGCAGGGCCACGACAGAGGGCTCCGCGTCAAACTCCATGGAGGCCAGGGTCATGTCCGTAATGCCCGCCGGGGCGGTCCCGAACAGGGCGGTGGCGATGGTCAGATCGGAGATCTGACAGATAATCAGGCTCACCCCCACGGTGAAGGAGATCATCACGGCGGACAGAATCACGGCCGGCTTAATAATGATCCGCAGGCCGGCGGCGTCCTCTCGGGATATCTTTGCCCCGATGTAGGCGCCGGTGGCGATCTGGGTGTAAAACTTCCAGCCAGGGGGGACATAGGCGGTGTTAAAAAGGATGTTGAGTGCGGCCGCCGCGATCATGGAGCCGGTCAGCGCGCCAGCGGGAATCCGCAGCCGAAGAGCGAGATAGCCCCCCGCCATAGCGGCCGCGATGGTCAGCAGAAGCTGTCCGGATGTGCTCAGGTTCATGGCGGTCCCCCTTTTTTGCTGTGGAGCTTCCGGAAATGGCCGCCCTTATGCCAGATACTGACTGTTTACCACGTGGGCGGGCCGGACGCCGTCCAGATAGGTCTTCAAATCTTCCGCCAGCATGGGGATGATGACGTCCGCAATGTCGGCGGTGCCCCCGCCGATGTGGGGAGTGACGATGATGTTGGGCTCGGTGAGCAGCTCATCGCCGGCGGGCAGAGGCTCCCGCTCCACCACGTCCAGCCCCGCGCCGGCCAGCCGGCCCCTGCGGACTGCCTCCGCCAGGGCGCGGTCGTCCACCAGCCCGCCCCGGGCGGTGTTGATAAGGATGGCCCCCTGTTTCATGGCAGCCAGCTCCTTCTCCCCGATGATGTGGCGGGTGGAATCCAGCAGGGGGATGTGGAGGGTGATGATGTCAGAGGTGGAGATCAGCTCCTCCAGGGAGACATAGCGCATGTTCAGCGCCTGTTCAGTCTCCTCCGGGAGACGGTAGGGATCGAAGTACTGAATGCGGGCTCCGAATGCGGCCGCCTTGGCGGCTACCTGGCGGCCGATGTTGCCGCCGCCGATTATGCCCACCAGCTTGCCGTTCAGACAGAAAGAGCTGTTCAGATAGGTGTTCTTGCTCCACAGACCGCTGTTCAGGCTCTCGGTGTGGCAGAGCAGCCTGCGTCCCACCGCCAGCATCATCATCACGGCCAGCTCGGAGACGGCGGCGGCGTTGGTACCGGGGGTGTTGGTGACCAGAATGCCCCGCTCCCCGGCGGCGGCCAGGTCGACGGAATCCACCCCGGCCCCCCATCGCATAATCATGTTCAGCCCGGGATTGCGGTCCATAACCTCCTTTGAGGCGCGGAATACCCGCAGAATCAGGACCTGGGCATCCGTCATCCCGTCATAGCGCTCCTGGGTGTCGGCGACGGAAAAACGATACTGTCCCTGGGGCAGGAGCGCCTGGAGGCGCTCGGCGGTATGGGCGGGGTAGTTCCCCGCTAAAACAACGTGGATCATGGCTGGACCTCCTCATGTCATGGAGAAATGAATATTATTTCTTCCTTTTTCGACTATTTTATGATATTATATTCATACAGCGGCGTCCGGAGACGCGCCGCCGGGGGGAGAAGCCGCCCCTCTGACCGCTCAGGAAAGGCAGGAAGGGATATGAAAGACGGAAAAAGGGAAGCGCAGCTTCTGTGCTTCGATGAGAACTACTACAAAAAGATCACCTCGAGCTTTGACCGGCTGGGAGGCGCTGAGAAAAAGGCCGCCTCATACATTCTGGAGCATGGGGCGATCTGCGCCCGGATGTCGGTGAGCGAGCTGGCACAGGCCTGCGGGTGCAGCGCCGCGTCCATTGTGCGCCTGTGCAAGGACCTGGGGTACAGCGGCTTCTCCGAGCTGAAATTTAATATCCAGCAGAGCGGATATGTCTTTACGGAGGGGAACCTGTCCATCTCCCAGACTGACAGTCCTGCGGCCCTGGTGGAGAAGACTTTTCACTATACCCAGCAGTCGCTGAACACCATGGTCCAGCTGCTGGACAACGAATTGCTGGAGCACGCCTCCCAGGCCATCGCGAAGGCGAATCTGGTGCTGTTCTGCGCCATGGGGAGTGCCTGCGGCGCGGCGCTGGCCGGGGTCAACCACCTGCTGAGCTCCGGCATCAACGCCTGTTTTCCCATGGACGACCTGCTTCAGCTGCGGGCGGCGGCCTATTCCGGGCCCAGCGACGTGGTGATCGGGGTCAACTACGACGGCAACGCCAAAAATGTCTCCGACGCGCTGATGATCGCCAAGGAGCGGGGAGCAACCACGATTTTGATTACCTCCTTCCCCAACGGCCTGGGGGCCCACTATGCGGATATCATCCTGCGCACCCCCAAGCGCAACGCCAACAACGCACTGAACTACTCCACAACCACCATGTGCCAGGTGATGATCGTCCACCTGCTGATCGTGGGGGCGTGGCAGTGGGGAGACGCGGCGCGGCAGGAGCAGTCGTCGAAAATGCGGGCGCTCACCTATTTGAAGCGCTATGCCATCGATACCTCGAAAATTGAGGTCAAGCCGGTGAAGCAGTAAGAGAAAGCGCAGCCCCGGGCCGGCGGACCCGGGGCTGCTTTTTTAGTCAGCCGCGGGCCCGCGGGACAACTCCTGCTCACAGTGGAAGGGGACGCGGCACAGCTCGCTCAGCTCGTTCAGCTCCAGGAGGACGGCGGGGGAAATCTCGATCCCCTGCTCCGCCGCCTCCTGATATCTGCGGGCCTCGATCTCGCCGGGGATAAAGATCTCGCCGCAGCCCTGGGCTCTGGGGGAGCTCTTAATCGAACGGAACAGGCTGTGCACCCGCTCCCCGAAGAGGCCGCCATCCATCACACCGCCCACGTTCAGCGCCCCCAGGAAAAAGCCGGAATCCTGCTGGGAGCCGCTGAAATCATAGAAGGCGCCCATGGTCTGCCCATTCTGCGCGCCGCTGAGACAGCTGCACAGAATTTCGATAATCAGGGCGATACCGTAGCCCTTGGCGCCGCCGAAGGGCAGCACGCAGGCCACGTCGGCGGGGTTGGTGGTGGGGGTTCCGGAGGCGTCGATTGCCCACCCCTCGGGGATGGGACGGCCCTCCTTCCGGGCCAGGGTGATCTTTCCCCGGGCGACGACGCTGGTGGCCATGTCCAGCACCAGCGGGCCGGACTCCCCGGCGGGAATGGCCACGGCCAGGGGGTTGGTGCCCAGCAGGGGCTCCCGGCCTCCAGTGGGGGCGATGGCGGCGGGGCCGTTGGCCATCGCCACCCCGATCATGCCCTGACGGGCGGCCATCTCGGCGAAATAGGCGGCGTAGCCGAAGTGATTTCCGCCCCTCACCGCCGCGAAGCAGCAGCCGTTCTCCCGGGCCCGCTGGATGCACAGGTCCATGGTATAGCGGGCGCTGGAGACGCCCATGGCGTTTTTCCCGTCCACCAGAAGAAAGGCGGGGGTGTCAGACACCACCTGGGGCATTGCCTCTGGGTCCACCAGCCGGTCCTTGACCCGCTGGTAATAGGTTTTCAGCCGGGTCACACCGTGGGAGGCCACCCCCCGCATATCCGCGTTGACAAGGCTGTCGGCAAAGGCGCGGCTGTCCTCCTCGGGCAGGCCGGCGGACCGCATGACCTGACAGCAGAACTCCTTCAGCTTCCGGGTGTGGTATCTCATGGGCTTGTTCCTCCTTACTTGGCGGCGGCGCGCTTACGGTTGATGAAGGGCAGGGCCAGGAAGATGATGGACATGATGATGAGAATGATACAGATGGGCCGCTGAACAATGGACATCAGGGCGTTGGGCACGGAGTTGCCGTTCATGATGAAGGTGCGCACCCAGCCCTTCTCGGCGATGGGGCCCAGGATGTAGCCCAGCACCACGGCGGACAGGTCGATCTTCAGGAACTTCAGGATGTAGCCCAGCACGCCGCAGACCAGCATGATGTACACGTCGGCGTAGGAGTTGCTGCAGGAGAAGGCGCCCAGCACGGTGAGCACCAGGATGCCGCTGGCCAGGAAGTTCTGGGGGATGCGGTTGACCTTGGCGAACTGAGCGGCGCCCAGCACGCCGATCACGCCCATGACGATGGCGGAGAACAGCAGGCCGAAGATGAAGGGGTAGGTGATGTTGGCCTTTACGGTGAACAGGTCGTTGCCGGGGGTCAGGCCGTGGAGCATCAGCGCGCCCATCAGAACGGCGGTTACGGCGTTGCCGGGGATGCCCAGGGTCATCATGGGGATCAGCGCGCCGCCGATTACGCCGTTATTGGCGGATTCGGGGCCGGAGATACCGTCACGGCAGCCCTTGCCGAACTCCTCGGGGGTCTTGGACATGCGCTTGGCCTGATCATAGCCCATGAAGGCGGCCACAGAGCCGCCGGCGCCGGGGATGATGCCGATGATTACGCCCTCAATGCCGCACACCAGATAGATCAGGGGCTTGCGGATCAGGTCCCGCAGGCTGATTCGATACTTGTTCATGGAGCTCAGCGCGTTGTCCATGTTCATGGTGGCGTTTTTCTTGGCCACCATGGACAGCAGCTGGGAGATGGAATACAGGCCGATCAGGGTGGGGACGGTGGGGAAGCCGGTCATCAGGCTCATCTGGCCGAAGGTGAACCGGGCCATGCCGTACTGGGGGTCCATGCCGATACAGCCCAGCAGCAGGCCCACAACGCCGCCGATCAGGCCGTGAAGAATGTTCTTGGAGGACAGGGAGGCGATAATGGTCAGACCGAAGATGGCCAGGCACACGTTCTCCTGGGAGCTGAACTTCAGGGAGAAGTTGGCCAGAGGGGGCGCGATGGTGAGCAGGGCCACAAAGCCGATGAAGGTGCCCCAGAAGGAGGCCACGGCGGATTCAATGAGGGCCTCAGTGCCGTGGCCCTTCAGAGCCATGGCGTGGCCGTCCCAGCCGGTGGCGGCCGCGGAGGGGGTGCCCGGGGTGTTGACCAGAACGGCGGAGATGGAGCCGCCGTAGGTGGCGCCCACATAGACGCTGGCCAGCAGGATCAGGCCGGTGGCGGGCTCCATGCCATAGGAGACCGGGATCAGAACCGCGATGCCCATGGTGGCGGACAGGCCGGGCATGGCGCCGAAGCAGATGCCCAGAACCGTGCCGCCGAGAATCGCGATCAGATTGATGGGGCTGAGCGCCGTTGTCAGACCCAGCATGATATTAGACAGCATAGTACTACTCCTTTATCTCAGTATTGGGCCGCTCAGAACAGAAGTCCGGCGGGCAGAGGAATGTGAAGGAACATCTTGAAGGCGAAATAGATGACCACACACATGCCCAGGGCCACCACGGGGTATAAATACTTCTTCTGTTCCCGGGATTGATAGTAGGAGAAGCCGGCCACATAGAGGAAGGTCATAATGAAGTAGCCCACCCTGGAGGCCAGGAAAATGTACAGGGAAGAGACGGCCAGCGTGATGATGATGGAGATGAACTGCTCCGTGGTCAGGGGGGCGGAGGTGTCGATGGGGATGCCCTTTTTCTCCTTGTAGACAGCACGCCCCAGGTTCAGGGCGCACAGCAGAAAGCCCAGGGAGCACACAAAATAGGGGTAGGTCTGGCACTTCTCGCTGACGCCGCCGGTCATGACAAAGAAGGCCGCGAAAATTGCCATGAGAAACAGCGTGCCTAGTTTTTCGATTTTATACAAAGGATTCTCCTCCTTTAATACTGACTTCCGATGAAAGCTCTCATTGGAAATTCCACACAGGGAAGGCGCTGAAGCGTTGAAAACAGGGAGCGGAACTGCATTCGCTGCCGTTCCGCTCCCTGCCGCGCAACTGAGGAAACCGCGTTTATTTAGATGCCGGAGTTGACCAGCTCGGTGTAGGTGGCCATCTCCTCCTTGTTGCTGACCTCAAAGTCCTGGCAGTTCAGGTAGTGGATGGGAAGGCCCATATTCTCGGCCTCCTCCAGGAAGCCGGGGTCGGCGCAGACCTTGCCGATGATGTCGGACCAGTACTGGACAATCTGGGGATCGGTGCCGGCCTTCATGGCGAAGCCGCGGGAGACGTACATCTCCACATCATAGCCGCACTCCTGCATGGTGGGCACGTCGGGCAGCTTGGAGAAGCGCTCGGAGCCGGCGGTGCACAGCACGGTGAACTGTTCGGGGGCGGCGGCAATGTCGGAATAGGACTGGGAGGCGGCCTCAATGTGGCTGCCCAGCAGGGCGGTCTTGGCCTCGGCAGAGCCGTCGAAGGCTACCACAGTCATGTTGTCGGTAATGCCGGCGGCCTCGGCCAGCATCAGGGGGGTGAAGTAGGCGGCGTTGCCGGTGCCGGAGCAGCCCAGGTTGACGGGATTGCTCTTGGTGTACTCAATGAACTCCTCCAGGGTCTGGAAACGGCTGTCGTCGGCGCGGACGGTAATCAGCCGCTCGTCGCGGACCATCATGGAGACCATGGCCATGTCGGTGGTGCAGTCGTAGGTCAGGGGCTTGTCCGCGGTGGGCACGTTGGAGGGGGAGGGGTTGTAGGCCAGCATGTAGGTGCCGTCGGCGTTGTATTTGAGCATTTCAGCGGCACCCACAGTGCCGGAGCCGCCGGTGACGTTGTTGATCACGATGTCAATATCGGTGTAGTTGGCGGCGTATTTGGCCATCAGCCGGGCGCCCAGGTCCACAGCGCCGCCGGCGGCGTAGGGGACGATCAGGGTCACGGTCTTGTTAGAGGGCTTGAACTCCCCGGGGTTGGAGCTGACAGGATTGCTGCCGCCGGGATTGCTGCCGGAGGTATTGCCTTTGCCGCCGTCGCCGCAGGCGGTCAGGCTTATGGCCATCGCAAGAGCCAAGACAAGTGCGCTGAGTTTTTTCATGTTTCTGTTCTCCTTTTCATCATACGTAATGTGGGTTTCTATCTTGAACCGCGGCGTTTGGAGCTGAGAGCCTCGGGTTCAAACTATTTTTATAAAAATGTGAATATTTTTAAAAAGATTTTTATTTCGCTCGCAGAAGGAATTATATTTGAAAAAATTCAAAAGGCAAGGGCTGGCATGAAATAAAAAAATTATCTACGTTTTTAATATAATTGTTTTGCGGATTTTAACATTTTGCGCAAAAGAACCCTGTCGAAAGCGAAAAAAATTTCATTGTATAATTTAAGAAATGTGAAATAATAAACGAATTGCGCCAAAAACTTTCATTATGTAAAAGTGAGTTTTGTCAAATGGAATAATATAACGGTAAAGAGGATTTGTAAAGCCCTGTCCCCCAAATAAAGTTTCATGCGAGACGCAAAAAAACCGTCAAACCGGCCGGCCGGGGCCGGAGGTTTGACGGGGATGTGTCCAATATTAAGGGTGGCGCAAGCAATATCAGCGGGGCTAGCCTGAGGGAGGAGCGCCCAGTTGGATGGAGATGGAGCGGGCTGTGGTCCGTACCGCATCGGTAAGGCGGTCCATTTCGGGGGCACTGAAACGCCCTTTGGGTCCGGTGACAAAGACCGCCGCGAAAACCTGACCCTGTGAATTGAAGATGGGAGCCGCAACAGACTCCACTGCGGGGTCCCGTTCGCCCAGACTTCTGGCAAACCCCAGCTCCCGAACCAGAGACAGCTCATCCCGGCTGGTGAAGGGATCCTGAGACAGCAGTCGGTCGGCATCCTCCGCCGGCATGTGGGCCAGCAGCACGCGGCCCGAGGCCCCCCGGGTGAGGGGGAGGGTGTTTCCGATCACGGGCACGAACCGGAGGGGCTGCGTCCCCTCCAGACGGGTGACGCAGGTGCGGCTGTCCCCGTGGCGCAGATAGATGCCCACGCTCTCCCCAAATTGGTCCCGCAGCTCCCGGAGGTATGGCTGAGCGATCCTGCACACGTCCATGTTGGACAGGGCGACATTTCCAATCCGGGCCAGCTGAAAGCCCAGGTAATAGCGCCCGTCCTCCGCGCTTTTGTGGATGTAATTCCGCGCCTCCAGGGTACCCAGGATGCGCAGCGCGGTGCTCAGCGACAGGCCGGAGGCCCGGGCCAGCTCCGTCAGTGAGAGGGAGGGCCGGCCGCTGGAGAAGCAGTCCAGAATCGACAGCGCCCGCTCCACCGCGCGGACAGTTCCATTGTCTGAAGCCATGTTTGAATCACCACCACCTCTACTGTAGCAATTTTTTTTCCCGAAATCAAGAACAAATTTTCCGGCGGAGGAAATTTGCTCAGCCCTCCGCCACGTCCCTGTTTTCTGTCCCTGACAAAAAAGCGAGAAGATAATTGTGAATTTTGACAGTTGAAATTGGGACATGCTCCGTATAAAATTTTATATAACGAAACTGACTTCCGCTAAATGAAACTATGGAGCGGAGTGTGTGCTTGGCGGGAGACAGAAAATTGTCAGGAGGCTGATTCAAATGGGAAGAGAAGCGCTGGAGGGCGTCAGAGTGCTGGATATTTCAACGGTGATTGCAGGGCCGTGGGGGGCCGGCCTGCTGGCCGACTTCGGGGCCGAGGTAATCAAGGTGGAGATGCCCGGCCGGGGGGATGCTTTCCGGGCGATGGGACCGCTGAAGGACGGCGTCAGTATCCGCTGGCCCTCCATGGGGCGGAACAAGAAGAGCATTACCCTGGACTTTCACTATGAGGAGGGCCGGAGGCTGTTCCTGGAGCTGGTGGCCAGGAGCGACGTGATTATTGAGAACTTCCGCACCGGGACGCTGGAGAAGTGGGGCCTGGGGATGGACGTGCTCCGGGAAGCTAACCCCCGGATCATCGTCACCCACGTGACGGGCTACGGGCAGACCGGCCCCTACAGCAGGCTGGCCGGGCTGGGCACCCCCCTCCAGGCCTTTTCCGGCATGACCTATATGCAGGGCTATCCCGACCGGCCCCCGGTGAGCCCGCCCTTCGCCCTGGCTGACTACATCGCCGGGCTGAACGCCGTCATCGGCACGCTGATGGCCCTGTATCACCGGGACTGCCTGGAGGGGAAGCCCCAGGAGGTGGACATCAGCCTGTATGAGGGCATTTTCCGCATGGAGGAGGCCATGGTGGCCCAGTACGACCTCTTCGGCACAGTGCGGGAGCGATCCCCCATGCCCAGCGGGGCCAGCTGCCCCATCGGGACTTTTGAGACGGCAGACCACCGTTTTGTCATCCTGGTGTGCAGCACCAACCCGGTGTTTGAGCACCTGTGCGCGGCCATGGAGCGGCCCGACTGGCTGCCCAAATACGCCCTGGCCAAGGACCGCCTCGCCGACCCCAAGCCCATCATGGACGCCGTGTCCGCCTGGATCGGGGGACTCGCCTTCGGCGAGCTGAAGGCCCGCTGCGACGGGGCGGGGGTGCCCATCTCCGCCATTTACAGCATGAAGGACATCTTCGAGGACCCCCAGTACGCCGCCAGGGAGGACATCCTCCAGGTGCCCTGCGAGGAATTCGGCTCAGTGAAGATGCCCGGGGTGTTTCCCGTCCTGTCGGAGACTCCGGGGGCGGTGAAGTGGGCGGGACCCAGGTTGGGGGCTTTCAACGATGAGATTTACAAGGACCTGCTGGGCAGGACCCAGGAGGAGCTGGACCAGCTGCGGGCCAGACAGGTGATCTGAGGAATCGGGAAAAAGGAGTGACAGTAGGATGCGCACGGCCAAACAAATTACCCTCTGCGAGGTGGGCCCCCGGGACGGCCTTCAGAGCGAGAGAGTCCGGCTGACGGCGGACCAGAAGGCGGAGCTGATTCGGGATATGGCGGGGGCCGGCTTTCGGGTGATCGAGGCGGGCAGCTTTGTCAGCCCCAGGGCGGTGCCCCAGATGGCCGACACCGACGAGGTGTTTCAAAAAATCGACAGGTCCCCTGGCGTGGAATACCGGGCCCTGATCGCCAATGTCAGGGGGGTGGACCGGGCGGCGGCCTGCGGCTGCCGGAAGGTGAAGCTGAACGTCTCGGCCAGCGAGGCCCACAACCTGGCCAACCTGAACTGTACCCCGGACCAGACAGTGGCGGGCTTCGCCCAGTGCGTCAGCCGGGCGGAGGACCAGGGGATCGGGACTTCGGGGTCTATCTCCATGGCCTTCGGCTCCCCCTGGGACCGGGAGATCCCGTTGGACGCCGTGAAGAAAATTGTGGATGCCTACCTGAAGGTGGGGATTACCGAGATATCCCTGTCCGACGCAGCCGGTGTGGCCTATCCCAGTCAGGTCTATGAGATGTCGCTGGAGATGCGGCGGGCCTACCCCCAGGTGCGCTGGTGGCTCCACTTCCACAACACCCGGGGGCTGGGAGTGGCCAACATCCTGGCGGGCATGGGGGCTGGCATGACGAATTTCGACACCAGCTTCGCCGGAGTGGGGGGCTGTCCCTTTGTTCCCGGGGCGGCGGGCAACGTGGCAACGGAGGACGTTCTTCACATGTGCGGCCAGATGGGGGTGGAGACCGGAATTGACCTGGACCGGGCGATGGACGTGAGCCGGAGGGTGGTGGGGATGCTGGGACACAGCACCGACAGCTATCTTCTCCGGGCAGGCAAGGCCAGCGACCTGATCCGGGAGCTGCCCACGGGCCAGCTGAAAAATCAGGTGAAATAAAAGTTCTGCCATGAAAGGGCTGACAGCCGCTGGTTTACCGCCGGAGCTGCCGGCCCTTAAACCGGCAGTTTACCGCGGAGGAGGAATACGTCCTCATAGATCGGGCATCTTTGAGACGGCGGAATGCGCCCTCCCCCGGGCGGCCATTCCCTAAATCCATTTATCTCACCCTCCCGGACCCCAGGTTCGAAGACGGACTGACCTTGCCCCCTTCGGAGCCGTTTGTATGCTGTGTCTGCCATGTGCTCAGTCAATTTATGGCGGGGTATGCCGGCCGGATCAGGCAGTACAGGCCCAAGAACAGAAGCAAGCGGACTGCTCACCAGAGCGGTCCGCTACTTTTTTATTCGATTCAGCCGCCCAATCAGCGCCTGGGCGGCGATACCGGTGAACAGTCCGGCGATCACAGCGGCGATGATCAGGTAGGGCAGCCAGGCCGTCACGGCCCAGGAGCGCAGGACGGCGCAGGCGGCCAGCAGTTGGCCGAGATTGTGGAAGACGGCGGCCACGGGACTGGCCAGCCAGATCTGTTCCCCGGTGAGCAGCCTCCTCAGCAGACACAGGGCGCACCAGCTCAAAAGGCCCCCGGCGGCGCTGTAGATGAGGGGCATCATCTGCCCGGAGAAGACCGCTCCCAGGAAGACCCGGGCGGACAGCACCAGCAAAGCGTCCCCCGGTCCCATGGCGAACATGACATACACGGTGACAATATTCGCCAGCCCCAGCTTGACCCCGGGGACAGGGACGACGGGCAGATGTGCCTCCGCCAGAAAGATGGTCAGGGCGATGGCGGTAAGCAGGGCCAGCCGGGTGACCCGACCCGCCCCCTTAACCGGCCGCCCCATCCACATCGCCTCCGTCCCCTGTGATCTCAATCACCAGCCTGTGGGGCAGGCAGACGATGGGGACTGTTCCGTCCGAAATCCACCCCTGCTTCACACAGATCTGGTCGGGGCAGTCGGCTTCCGACACACAGATCCGGCCCCGCTCCACCAGGACGGTGTTGCGTCCGCGCCCGTCCTCCAGAGTAAGGGTGCGGGGCTCAGTCACCCGCTCCAGGTCGATCTCCTCGATCAGAAGGCCGTCCCGGGTGATCCGGGCCACGGAGGCCTGCGCCTTTTGCTGCCGGAACAGCAGCCACCCCGCCGAGGCGGCCACGGCGACAATCAGCACAAGCAGGATCCCCTTCGTCTTCATTCCAGCACTACCACCTCCCGGCTCTCACAGCCCTCTGCCAGGGAGAAGCGGCCCTCCAGTCCGGCAGTGCGGTAGATTTCCCCCTTTTCCGTCACGAAAAGGGCCTCAAATTCCAGCTCGGGGTGGTCCCGCCAGAAGGCGGTCCCCTCCTCCAGCCCCATGACGAACAGGGCGGTGGACAGCCCGTCGCAGGTCAGGGCCGAGGGGGACACCACCGTCACCGAGGCCAGCCCCGACCGGGCGGGGGCGGCGGTGTCCGGGTCCAGAATGTGCCAGTAGGTCACTCCATCCGCCTCAAAGTACCGCTGATAGCCCCCGGAGGTGCCCATAGCCATGTCCTCCAGATCCACCACGGCGAAGTAGCCCGCCTCCGCCGCCGGGTCCCGGATACCGATGCGCCAGGGGGATCCGCCGGGCTTAGTGCCCACCGCCACGATGGTGCTCTGGCCCAGGTCCAGCAGGGCGGAGGCCACCCCAGCCCCCCGCGCC
>CATKHE010000178.1 GCA_949747935.1 uncultured Eubacteriales bacterium | reverse complement strand
GACCTTTGCCCCCGCCAAGGGCACCCCCCTGGGAGAGGACGTGCTGGCCGGACGGTTTGAGGTGTGCTCCGCCGACCATGTGCTGGAGGAGTGCCGCCTGCTCATTGAACAGCTGGACGTGAGCCCGCTCCACTTCACCAGCAACCACGCCTCCAACTATCTGCCCTTGAAGGGCGGCCTGCCCGAGGACCGGGAGAAATTTCTGGACATGATCGACCAGGCTCTGGCCGGGAAAATCCGCCTGCGCAAGACGCTGAACCGGGGAATTTAATATGTTTTAATTATCCGCCTCCTGCCGGGGGCGTTTTTTTTAGGCAAAGATCTACTTACCGACTGGATTTTCACCATCATGGGTCCGCCTGATGAAATTTTAGTCATCCGCTTCCATCTGTCTATTGAATGAAGGCCGGTCCGCCGTTAAAATCGGCATCAATAAAGGGGCGGCCCCATCCGGCCGCCGATACCATCAGGAGGAATATTCTATGAAGCGGTACAGTGGAAAAAAACGAATGTCAGCTCTGGCTATGGCCGTGCTGACGGCGGCGGCCAGCGGGATACCGGCTGCCGCCGCCCCCATCGGCAGCGGGGTCACGCCCAGCTACGACGAGGCGTACTATGCCACCCTGGACTACTACGGCAATCTGCAGGAGGGCAGTGTGGTCAAAAGCTACGCCCTTAACGGAGCCGCCTCCCTTACAGATTACGGCGTCTATGATGAGGTGGTCAATCTCACGGACAGCACGCCGGTGTCTCTGGGGGAGGGGAGAGCGGATTTTCAGTTCAGCGAGGCTCCAGGCCGGTTCTACTTTGAGGGAAAGACGGCCCGGCCCTTTCAGGAGCTGCCCTGGACCGTCACCCTGCGGTATACGCTGAACGGGGTCCCGGTGCAGGCGGAGGAGCTGGCAGGGAAGCAGGGCGTGGTGGAGATCCAGATGGACGTAGTCCCCAACGTCAATGCCAGCGCTTACGCCCGCTTCAACTACACCCTGGAGGCTATGGCTGTGTTCAATCAGGATGACATCCTGTCTCTGGAGGCCGAAGGGGCTCAGGTGCAGCTGGTGGGCAATCTGCGCACTGTGCTGTTCGTGGCCCTGCCGGGGGAGGAGGAACACTTCACCATCCGAGTGGGCAGCGATGACTTCTCCTTCGGGGGCATGACCATCCTGATGGTGCCTGCCACCCTGGGACAGCTTCAGGAGGTCGCCAAGCTGAGCCAGCGCAAGGATGAGCTGGAGGAGGATTACCGGGCCCTGTCGGGCAGTCTGGACGCGCTGCTGGACGCTATGGAGGGCATCCAGGGCGGGCTGTACGCCTCCGCCAGCGGTCTGGACCAGCTGAATGCGGCTCGGGGTACCATCTCCGGCGGCAAGGGGCTTCTTTATGATGACGCGGGCGTCCTTCGGGGGGACCTGTCCGCTGCCGCCGATCTGCTGGAGCCGGTGGAAGAGCGGGTCCGGGTGCTCAGTGAGACCATTACCAGCTCGAAAGCCACCCTGAACGAGATGACCGATACGACGGTGTCTCTGAAGGACCAGCTGGGAAGCCTGGAGAAGTCCCTCAAGGAGCTGGAAAAGGGCACGAAAGAGGTCAAATACTTTATGCAGGACGCGGCCGACCTGGAAAACAGTTTGCATAAGCTGGAGAAGGCGCTGAATAACACGAAAGCACCCTCCATCGGCAGCGACGGACAGCTGGCCAAGGTGATCGCCGTCCACGCCGCTTACAAGGAGAAGGACCAACAGGCGTTCATGGAAAAAATGTTGGTGCTCCAGGGCAAGAGCGCAGAGGAGATTGCCGGTATCAAGCAGCTGCTGGGTCTGACGCAGGAGCAGGCGGACGCGGCAGGAATGCTTACCCAGTGGCAGGCCGCCCAAGGGGCGGCACAGCAGATGGACACGCTTTTTAACGCCAAGGATCAGATGACGTTCCAGGCCTTTTGCGGTCAGCTGCCCGGAGTTACGCCGGAACAGGCGGCGCAGATGGACCAGCTGTGGCAGGTCTACAGCGAGATCGACAGTATTCAGGGGGACCTGAGCAGCACACTGAACGCCGTCACCAGGCCAACCGCAAATGTGGTGGGGGAGCTGGCCGACCTGTGCGAGCAGCTGGATGACCTGGCCGACTATCTGGACGGCGCCAAGGACCTGACCGCCGCCCTGGGGCAGACCTCCGGGAAGATGTCCGCCATTCTGGACAGTGTGGACAGCCTGCGCAATACCCTAAACGGCTATGAGCCCACCCTTCAGGAGGGGCTGACCAATCTGGGCGGCCTGTCCAATACCGCCGCCGGCACGCTCCGGGACATGGAGACGCTGATGTCCGATATGGAGGAGCTGATGAAAAATTCCGGCCGGCAGCTGGATGCGGGGAGCAAGCAGACGCTGAGCGGCCTGTCCGCCTCCCTGCGGCAGATTGCTGCGGCTCTGGAAGCTGCCGAGGATGTGAGGGACGCCAAGTCCGCCGTCAACGGCATTGTGGAGGATACCTGGCATGAGTACACCGGCGACGTGAACAATCTGCTGATGATGGATGCCGGGGCACAGGCTGTTTCCCTCACCGACCCCCGCAACCCCGCCCCCTCCAGCGTGCAGATTCTCATCCGCACCCAGGAGATCAAGGCGGACGGGGAGGGAGGCGGGGCACCGGCCGCCCAGTCGCTGTCCGCCCGGACAGCCCCGTCCGGGGAGCCCGCCACCTTCTGGGGGAGGGTGGCCCAGATGTTCAAGGATTTCTGGAAGGCCCTCACCGGTATCTTCCGTTGAAAGGGGAATGACCTATGGTGGAAAAAATCGCACATGCGCTGACCCGAAAACCCAAGCTGGTGGCCCTGATCGCGGTGCTGCTGCTCATCCCCTCCGCACTGGGCTATGTGGGCACCCGGGTCAACTACGATATCCTGACCTATCTGCCCCAGGATCTGGAATCCTCCCAGGGGGAGCGGCTGCTGGAGGAGCCCTTCCATATGGCGGCCACCAGTATGCTCATCGTGGAGAATATGCCCGCCGCCTATACCAACGATCTGGTCAACGAGATCAAAAAGGTGCCCAGCGTGTCCAATGCGGTATGGCTGTCCAACGCCGTGGGCATCCAGATCCCCGTGGATTTTATCCCTGCCAACCTGCGGGATATGTTCTACGCCGGCAAGGCCACCATGATGATCATCCAGTATGACAAGTCGGGGGCCGACGAGGAGACCATGGAGGCCATCCAGGCCGTTCGGGATATCTGCAACGAGAAATGCTTCCTGGCCGGCTTCTCGGTGGTCATTAAGGACACCAAGGACCTGGTGGACAAGGAACTGCCCGTTTACGTAGGGCTGGCGGTGCTGCTGTCCCTTGTCGCTATGTCGCTGACGCTGGAATCTACCGTGCTGCCCCTGGTCTTTCTGTCCAGCATCGGCATGGCTATCGTCTATAACTTCGGCACCAATATCTTTCTGGGTCAGATCTCTTATATCACCCAGGCCATCGCCGCCGTCCTCCAGCTGGGGGTCACCATGGACTACTCCATCTTTCTCTACCACCGCTATCAGGAGGAGAAAATCCATTACGACGACAAGCGGGACGCTATGGCCCGGGCCATTACAGCCGCTTTCACCTCGCTGTCCGGCTCCAGTCTGACCACCATCGCTGGCTTTATCGCCCTGTGCTTCATGCGCCTCACTCTGGGCCGGGACATCGGCATCGTTATGGCCAAGGGCGTGGTGCTGGGGGTGGCTACCGTTATCCTGGTCCTGCCCGCCCTGCTGCTGCTGTTTGACAGACAGATCGAGAAGCATAAGCACCGCAGCCTGCTGCCCGATTTTACCCGGGTCAACCGGTGGGTGGTCCGCCGCCGCCGGTGGCTGGCCGTCCTGTTCCTGCTGCTGTTCCCTCCGGCCCTTTACGCCCAGTCCCACGCCGGGGTGTACTACAAGCTGGACGAGGCTCTGCCTCAGGATATGGCCTCTATTGTGGCAAACAATAAGCTGAAGGATGAGTTTGACATGGCCGTGTCCCATTTTGTCCTGCTCCGGGACGACCTGCCCGCCGCCGATATGGGCCGGCTGGAGGAGGCCGTCAGGGAGGTGGAGGGGGTCACCTCAACGCTGTCCTACCACTCTCTGTTGGGCTCCGGCATCCCTGACTTCTTTGTCCCGGAGGATGTGCGGAACATGGTGAAGCAGGGAGGGTGGCAGATGATGATGATCAATTCGGAGTATGCAACCGCCTCTGATGAGGTCTCCGCCCAGCTTAAGCAGCTCACCGCCATCATCAAGGGCTATGACCCCAACGCCCTGATTACCGGCGAGGCCGCCCTCACCGACGATCTGATCTCCACCTCCGCCGTAGACTTTCAGGTGACCAATTACATTTCCATCGCCGCCATCCTGCTTATTGTGGCCTGGGTGTTCCGGTCCCTGTCCATGCCAGTGGTGCTGGTGGCCGCCATTGAGCTGGCCATCTTCATAAACCAAGGCATCCCCTACTTCACCGGCACAGTGATCCCCTTTGTGTCCCCCACCATCATCGGCTGCGTCCAGCTGGGGGCTACGGTGGACTACGCCATTCTGCTGGCTACCCGTTTCCGGGAGGAGCTCCAGAGCGGAAAGGAGCGGATGGAGGCTATCACCATCGCGGCCACCGCCTCCGACGGCTCCATCATCACCAGCTCGCTGGTCATGTTCTGCGCCACCCTGGGAGTGGGGCTCATCTCGGAAATCGAGATCATCAGCTCCATCTGTATCATGCTGGCCCGGGGCGCTCTCATCTCCGCCCTGGTGAGCATCTTCCTCATGCCGGCCGTGCTGTGTGTCTGCGAGCCGCTGTTCCAGAAGACCAGCCGAGGCTGGCGGCAGGTTGCCCCCGTCCGGGAGCACAGGCTCCGCCGCGCCGCCTAGGCCTCTTGACAGAAGAACGTTCCGTGCCCCGGACAGGGGCACGGAACGTCTGTTCAGATACGAGCTACGTCGTCCTGCCAGCCCAGGCGCAGGGCGTAGACCTGGTGGAAATAGGACGACACATCATCCTTCATTCCGGTGTTCAGCCAGTCGATGATATGGCCAAAGCAGGCGCATTTGTGGAAACGAATGAGCATTTCCTTGTCTGCGCTCTCCCGGCTGGCGAAGGCGGCTTCGATGTAGGTAGCCACCACATAGCGGCAGACATCCATGAGGTAGCGCTCAAAGACATCGCGGCTAAGGGAATTGAAGATGTGAAGCACCGCCCGCTTGTGATCCAGGACAAAGCCCAGCGCCGCGTCGAAGCTGTCCTCTATGGAATCAATGGTGGGGTGATCGGACATCAGCGCCTGGACCCGCTCAGCGATGATCTCTTCCAGCAAAGCGGGCAGGTCCTGATAGTGGTAGTAAAAGGAGTTGCGGTTGATGCCGCAGGTCTCTACGATATCCTTCACGGTGATCCGATTCAAAGGCCGCTCGTCCAGAAGGGCTATAAAGGTCTCTTTGATGGCCTTTTGAGTGAAGTTGGGCATAAACAGAATCTCCTTTTCCACAGCCGCTGTCTGGAATGCGGCAGTCATAGATAGTATATCATATTTTCAGCCGAATGCAAATAGCAAAGAAAAAGGCCGGTATCATGCTAAAAGTCAATCCAGAGTAAGCGGCGGCTTCTCTGTTTGATGGCAGGATAAGATCATCCTCATATAAATCAATATAAACTCCTGTGATGTGAAGAATTTGGCAAGCGGATATTCTCTGAATTTTATCCCAATTTATGAAGCCTTCCCCCAGACGCCTGGGCAGCTTGCGCTTCTCCCGTTCCAGTGCTTTTGCCCGGTGGTCCCGATGGAGGATAGCTGTTGCTGTAGGTGGCGCACCAGCCTTTCATCCCCCTCCACCGCCAGCCTTGCGTAATGGCGAATATGTCCATTATTACCATCAAAAAACTCTGCGACGGTTTAATATTAATTTAGGAGAGTTCTTTTCCACCCCGACTTTCGATAGCCTGGAACAGGAAATTTAATAGGTCTTTTCCATAAAAACCTTCCGCCTGTCTTTCTGACAGGCGGAGGATGTTTATTCACTTCCCGCAGAAGTCCTTGGCGACCTCCACAATGTGCTCCGCCGACAGGCCGAACTGCTTGAGCAGGGCAGCGGCGGGGCCGGAGTGGCCGAACTCGTCGTTGACGCCAATGCGGCGCACGGGGGTGGGGCACCTCTCGCTGAGCAGGGCGCACACCGCCTCGCCCAGACCGCCGATGACACTGTGCTCCTCGCAGGTGATGACTTTGCCGCACTCCTTGGCAGCCTCCAGCACCAGTTCCTCGTCCAGGGGCTTGATGGTGCACAGGTTGATAACCCGGGCGGAGACACCGGCTTCTTTCAGCGTCTTGCCCGCCTCGATGGCCTCGTTGACCAGCAGGCCGTTGGCGATAATGGCCACGTCGGACCCATCCTGTAGGACCTCGCCCTTGCCGATCTCAAACTTGAAGGTGGCCTCGTCGTGGAACACAGGGACGGCCAGACGGCCGAAGCGGAGGTAGACGGGGCCCTGATACTCGTAGGCGGCCCTGACGGCGGCCCGTGCCTCCACGTCGTCGGCGGGGGACATGACCACCATGCCGGGGATAGAGCGCATCAAGGCAAAATCCTCGCAGCATTGATGGGAGGCACCGTCTTCACCCACCGAGATACCCCCGTGGGTGGCCCCGATCTTCACATTGAGGTGGGGGTAGCCGATGGAGTTGCGCACCTGCTCAAAGGCCCGTCCGGCGGCGAACATGGCGAAGCTGGAGGCGAAGGGCACCAGCCCCATGGTGGAGGCTCCAGCGGCCACGGCGATCATGTTGCCCTCAGCGATGCCGCAGTTGAAGTGACGCTCGGGGAAAGCCTTCTTGAAAGTGCCTGTCTTGGTGGCTCCGGCCAGGTCGGCGTCAAAGACGATCAGGTCGTCGTGCTCCTTGCCCAACTCGGCCAGCGCCGCGCCGTAGCTGTCCCGGGTTGCGATCTTTTTCACATCCGCCATCTTACATCGCCTCCACTTCCGCCAGCTGGGCTTTCAGCTCAGCCATGGCCTTCTCGTATTCCTCGTCGTTGGGGGCCTTGCCGTGCCAGCCGGCCTGCCCCTCCATATAGCTGACCCCCTTGCCCTTGGTGGTCTTCATCACAATGGCGGTGGGGACCGCTTTGGTCTCTCTGGCCTGAGCGAAAGCCGCCTCGATCTGGTCAAAGTCGTGGCCGTCGATCTCCACCACGTTCCAGTTGAAGGCTTTCAGCTTCTCCGGGATGGGATAGGGGCTCATCACCTTGTCCACCGGGCCGTCGATTTGGAGGCCGTTGTTGTCGATGACGGCACACAGATTGTCCAGTCCGTAGTGGCTGGCCAGCATGAAGGCCTCCCACACCTGGCCCTCCTGGATCTCACCGTCGCCCAGCAGGGCATAGACCCGGCAGCCCTTACCAGCGTGTTTGGCGGCAAGCGCCATGCCGGCGGCGCAGGAGATGCCCTGCCCCAGGGAACCGGTGGACATGTCCACGCCGGGGACGGTATTCATGTTGGGGTGGCCCTGGAGGTAGCTGTTGATGTGCCGCAGGGTGGGCAGGTCAGACACAGGGAAAAAGCCCCGCTCCGCCAAGGCGGCGTACAGCCCCGGTGCGGTGTGGCCCTTGGACAGGACAAACCGGTCCCGTTCCTCCCACTTGGGATTTTGGGGATCGATGTTCAGCTCCTTGAAATAGAGATACGTGAACATATCAGCGGCGGACAGGCTTCCGCCGGGATGGCCGGCCTTGGCCCCGTGGGTGCCCTCGATGACGCCCATGCGCACCTTGCAGGCCGCAGCCATCAACTGTTTTTTTTCAGTGGCTGTCATAGTATTCTCCTTTGCGATAAAATTTGTCGCCCGGGTAACTTTAAACTGTCATTATTATAAAACAGTCCCTTGGAAAATACAAGAAGGAAAACATGTAAACGAAGAAAAACAGCGGGCCGGTTTCCCGGCCCGTTCCGCTTTATTTGTCCGCCTCACATTTATCGGTTGTCGTTACATGTGTGCTGATCACAACCTCTGCGTCTGCAATACCTGCTGAAACATCTACAGAGCGGTCCTTGAAAATGTCGCCGTTGAAAAATATACCGCCGTTCAGATTGGTGTCTACATCTTCGCTGGTGACGGTATCACTGCCAAACCGGTGATAGCTGCCGTCCTCCTTCACAATGCCCACTTCCCTCTCCAGGGTCCACCTGTCGATGGTGCCGTCCACGGTGATGGTGATTCTGGTGTCCTCGGTAAAGTCCTCAAAGACATAGTGCTGGTCCTGGGCCAGGGCGTCGGTGATGTCGGCCGCGTCCTCGCCGTTGACCACCAGAATGGCCCTGCCATCCCGATTCTCCACCTTGGCCTCGGGGGACGCCACCATCGAGAACGTTTCGCCGTCCTCGGTGGTCACATCGGAACGGTAACGGTCTACACGGACAATCGAGCCGATGTCAATCAGGAAGGACTCAAACCCCTCCGGGTTGGCAGCGGCCACGCTGACCACCATCATAGCGATGGCGGCGGCGCAGATCATAGCGGCGCGCATGGGGCGGATATGTTTCTTGTTGGTCTTCTCAGTCATGGCGATAATCTCCTCAATTTTATCCTCGGGAACACTCAGCTCCCGGCACGCTTCACGGTACAGTTTCAGGTCGAACATAGACAGATTCCTCCCTTTCTTCGGTCAGGGCCTTGCGCAGCCGCTCCCGTGCCCGGGACAGCCAGGTCTGCACGGTGGACGGATTGGCCCCCATGGCGGCGGCCGTCTCGGCGACCGACAGCCCCTCATAATAGTAGAGGTAGACGGCCACCCGGTACTTGGGCTCCAGAGCCATCACCGCCTCCAGCACCTCGGCCCTGTCGTGATCCTCCGGGACGGCGGTCTCCCGCCACTCCTCCAGCGGAACGCAGGTCCGCCGCCAGAAGGAGCGGAGCGTTTTTCGGCTCTCGTTCACCGCCACCCGCAGGATCCAGTGCTTTTGATGCTCCTCGCTCTCAAACTCCTTTTTGCGCTCGTACAGCTTCAAAAGCACGGCCTGCACCACGTCCTCGGCGTCATGGGGATTGTTCAGGGCGTGGAAGGCGACGCGGTAGATGGTGTCGCCGTAGGTTCGGGCCGCCCGCGAAAATGCTTCCTGGGTCAAGCCGCTCACCTCCTTGGAAATCTGTGTTGAAAAGGCCTTTCATAACGTAATATCCATGACAGCGGGATAAAATCTCAGCGCCAGGTAAATTTTTCTCTCTCCATTAGGGGCGGAAAAGGCGCCCTCTTAGAGCCAGTTTAATATTTTAATGTGGTTATCCCGTTAGCTCAGCCTGCAAAAAGACCGAATTAGGGGACACCAGCAGTGTGCCAGGAGTATCTGGTATCGCTGCGTTGGCAGACTGGCTATGTTTGTCCCCAATGCGGCTGCCGTTATGGATACCAGCTGTCCAACGGACGATACCAGTGTGCCCAATGCCGCCATCAGGCCTCGGTGACGGCAGGGACTGTGCTGCACAAGCCCCACATGCCGCTGACGCAGTGGTTTCTGGCGTTCTATTTTCTGTGCCGGGACAAGCGGGGTATCTCAGCCGTTCAACTGGCGGCTATGCTTGGGACAACCTATAAAACCGCCTGGTATATGCTTAGGTACGTGCTTACCGCTATAGGGCAGCAGACGTCCGTGAAAAAATTTGCCCATGCAGTTTTTTACGATGGCAGCGAGATCCACAGCGATATCGCAGTTACATCCCGGCGATGGAACGCTATACCCATGAGCACAAACCCTACGATCCTGATTCTAGCCTTCTCCATTGACTGCACATCGTCATCAGTATCACCAAGGCGTTTATTCTGGGCACCTATTACTTCTGCAGGCAAAGACAGGAAAGCAACGAGCGATGGAAGAAGCTTGATACGAGAAGGGGATTATGTTGCAATTTGTGCATGAATGAGAGAATCTTATGACAGAGATCTTCCCTGGTATAGGGCAGTTGGCCTGAATGAACAGAAATCTTCAAAGCATGGTTCAAATATTCATCCGGATTGTATCCCGGAGCATAGGG
>CATKHE010000177.1 GCA_949747935.1 uncultured Eubacteriales bacterium | reverse complement strand
GTCCTTCAGCACGGTGTCCCAGCCGGTGGTGGAGGCGGGGGAGAGGAGCAGGAAGTCCACCTCGTTCTGGACCATCTGCTGGGCCTCAGCGATCTGCTGGGCGGCGTCGTTGTTATTGAAGAAGGTGGCCTTATAGCCGTTCTCCTCGGTGAAGGTGTCGCGCATGGCCTTGTCGTTGGCGGTGCGGTAGCCGGACTCGTTGGGGTCGTTGTTGATCACGCCCACGGTGATCAGCTCTCCGCTGGGAGCGGGAGGAGGGGTGGGCTGCTGGCTGCCGGAGCCGTCAGTCTGGGAGGTGGAGGAGGGATTGCTGCCGCCGGTGCTGCCGGCGGGCTTATCGCCGCTGTTGTTGCAGGCGGCCAGAGACAGTGTCAGAGCGGCGGCCAGAGCAAGACCAAGAACTTTTCTCATTTTCATTTCATAATTCCTCGCTTTCTAATAATTTGCGCTGGGGTTTGAACTGATGTCAGTATAGCAGTTGTATGCAATGACGTCAATAATTTGTACTGTATTTTTTGATTTTCTGGGAATTAAACAATACAAATTGAGAGTGAAATTGCAGATTGATAAATACAAATTATCATTTTCCTGTGAAAAAGTGATAATTTTCTTTTATTTCGGTAAATTATCATCACTTTTTATTTTGCTTTCGTTGTTCGTTTACAGTTAATTTTCTAAAAAGAAGTCCGTCAACCTGCATAATCTGTATGGAAAGGCCATTTTTATATTGTACAAATTGCGATGATATGCTATAATTGCTCAAAAATTGACGAACTCTGAGGAGGCTCAGCCTATGGCGCTTAAATACCAATCCATCGCCGACTCCCTTCGGCAGGAGATTGAAAACGGCCTGTACAGCGGAAAACAGGTTCTGCCGACGGAACAGCTTCTCTGTCAGCGCTTTCAGATCAGCCGGCAGACCGTACGCCGGGCACTCTCCCTGCTGGAGGACGAGGGACTTATTATCCGCCGGCAGGGAAGCGGCTCCCACCTGAGAGAGCGGGGGGAGCCGGAGGCAGTTTTGAACTGTACCATTGCGGTGGTCACTACCTACATCAGCGATTACATCTTTCCCAGCATTCTGCGGGGGATGGAGACCGTTCTGGCCGCCAACAGCAGTGCCCCCCTTCTCTTCGCCACCCAAAACCAGGTATCCACAGAGCGGAAAATTCTCCAAACTCTGCTGAATATGAAGGACCTGGACGGTGCGCTGGTGGAGGGGACCAAGACGGTGCTGCCCAATCCCAATCTGGATCTGTACCGAAAGCTGATCGAGCGGGGCGTCCGTCTGGTCTTCATCAACGGCATCTACCCGGAGTTGGCCGGAACGCCCTCTGTTCTGGCAGATAACTACGGGGGCGGCAGGCTTTTAGTTGAGCATTTGTACCAAAAAGGGCATCAGACCATTGCGGGCATCTTCAAAAACGATGATATGCAGGGAACGCTGCGGTATGCCGGCTGTGTGGAGGCGCTGCGGGATCTTGGCCTGCCCATGGAGGATAGTCAGATATTTTGGTATAACACGGAGACAAAAAAATCCTTTCTCTCCGAGCTCTTTGTGGACCGTGTGCTGGACGGCTTCGCCGGGTGTACCGCAATCGTGTGCTATAACGACGAGGTGGCTGTCCGGGTGGTCTCTCAGTTGTGGAAGCGGGGCGTGCGGATCCCGGAGGAGGTCTGTGTGGTCAGCTTTGATAACAGTCAATACAGCGAGCTGTCTCCGGTTCGGATCACCTCCCTCTCCCATGGGACATGTAATCTGGGGGAGCTGTCCGCCAGACTGCTCCTGCGCCTGCTCAAGGGGGAGGAGTGCCAGTCAGAGGTGGTCCCCTGGCAGTTGGTGGAGCGGGAGAGCGGCTGACCGGCGGGAGGAGACAGACTGACGCAGGGCGGGAAGTATCCCGCCCCATTTTTATATAAAAGGGGAAAATATCCGCATAATCGCTCCGGAATCTGGCAAAATGAGAGAGGTAATGGCAGATGATTGTAATCTAAGGAAAAGGAGCGGATTTATATGGCAGTTAATTTCAGAAAGGCGGCTGTGGTCGGGTGCGGCTCTGTCGGTGCCTCCATCGCGTTTCGCTTTTTACAGCAGGGGCTGTTTTCAAAGCTGGTGCTTCTGGACGCGAATCAGGCCAAGGCGGAGGGCGAAGCCATGGACCTGAGCGACGGCCTGCCCTACGGCGCCGCGATGGAAATTACCGCGGGGACCTACGACGATATTGCCGACTGCGGTCTGGCCGTCATCACTGCGGGGGTCAATCAAAAGCCGGGGGAGACAAGGCTGGAACTGATCGGAAGGAATATCGCAATTCTCAAAAGCATTTTGGATGAGATCAGGAGCCGTCCCTTCAAGGGGATTCTGCTGATTGTTTCCAACCCGGTGGACGTGCTGACCTATGCAGCCTGGAAGCTGTCCGGCTATCCCAAGGAGCGGGTAATCGGCTCCGGGACGGTGCTCGACACCGCCCGGCTGAAGCAGCTGCTGGGGGCGGAGCTGAGCGTGGACAGCCGCAACATCCACGCCTTCATCGTGGGGGAGCACGGGGACAGCGAGCTGGCGGTCTGGAGCGGAGCCAATGTATCTGGACTGGACCTGGACGGCTTCTGCCGATTGCGGGGGAAGGAGCTCCACACGGCGGATATGGAGGCTATGCTCCGGGAAATACGGGGGAGCGCCGACGAGATTATCCGGCGCAAGGGCGCCACATACTACGGAATCGCCATGGCGGTGGGGCGTATCGCAGAGTGCATTGTGAAGGATGAGCATGCGGTCCTACCAATTTCTGTGGTGCTGGAGGGGGCCTACGGCCTGGAGAATGTGGCGCTGAGCATTCCTTCTGTTGTGGGGAAGGCGGGGTTGGAGAAAATTTTGGAGATTCCTCTGAGTGAGCCGGAGCGGTCAGCGATGTATGAGTCAGCCCGGCAGCTGAGAGAGGTCATCGACGGCCTGAGTTTTCAGGAGCCTGTTTAAAATCTTTGGACAAAAGCGGCAGCACGGGAGGACGGCCTTTCAGGGAAAAGCCGCGCTCTACAATTTCACAGCTGCATACGCCGGTCTCCTCGGCCCAATAGAGAATGGCATTTTCTGCTTCCACACGTCTTGAAACAGCGGGATATTCCTCGCTTTTCTACCTTTAGATACTGATAGGATTCTGTTCTCGCGCACGCTTCGCCGGACGCTGGCAGCTCATGTCCCAGCGCTTCAGGAGTATGCTATGGTCGATGTGGTCAAAGCATTTGCCGATATCGCCCTTAACAAACCAGTAGTAATCTGTCTGGTGGACAAGAAATTTTGTCCACCAGAGTCTTTGCCGCATCACGCATAGGGAGGAACCCATAGGAGTGAACAAAGAATTGTGCTTCTAAAAATAGGGTCCAGCACACAGGTATGTCTACGGCTTTCTCGACTTCCATCTTCACATACAATCTGCACTGACTATGCCCCTTCGCTTCACTTCATTACAGGGGCTTCATCACTGCTACGGGCTGCCGTTCCATGGATTTGCAGGCCATTTCCTGCCTGCGAGGCGAAGGTGTCACTTCACTTGCTTCCTTGTGGAAGTGTCGACCATGGTTCCCTTGTTCCCTGTGCTTTAGCTTTACATATCGGTTTTAGCCTGTCTCCATAGCCCAACTGCTATCTTAGCTTGTGTGATATTCTGCCAAAGACATTCGACCTAATCTGGTTTTCTGCTCTCCCACCATTTTTCGAGGACTTTATACCATATTTTTATTGACGACACCATCCAGCAAAACGCAGTCCAAAAAAATATCGAAAAAAGAAGAAAAGATGCTTATCGTTCCTGTACGAAAGCCGAATCTTCCGCTACGATAATAGGTGTCGGGGGGGAGGATGATGCTTAGAGATATCTTGGGGAAAAACGTGAGGTACCATAGAGCGCAGCGAAAGCTAACTCAGGAGCAGGCGGCGGAGCTGTGCAATATGAGCAGCAAATACTGGGGAAAAATCGAGCGGGGAGACCAGGCCGCTACCATCGACATTATCGCCAAAATCAGTGCCGGTCTCAACATTCCGGCTGAGGATTTGCTGGCCGAACAAAAGACGGACAGGGACAATTCTCCTAATCCGTAGCCGCCGTGCAATTTGAAAGGGGCGTCAAAAAATGTCAGAACCGAAGGACTACAGCTTCAGCAAGCAAGACAAGCTGCGCATCAGTGCCTATGATCTGCTGTATAAACTGGGAGCCACAGCAAATTACACCGGTTTTTTCTATACCGCCTACGCCATTGTCCTGTGCGTGGAGCGTCAGGAACGGCTGCTTCTGGTAACCAAACGGGTCTATCCGGACGTAGCAAAACAGTATGGGACAAACTGGAAAGCTGTGGAACGGAGTATTCGAACAGTTGTCTCCGTCGTCTGGGAGCGCAACCCGGCACTGCTGGAACGGCTGGCCTGCCGGCCGCTGACAGAGAAACCCCGCAACGCCCAATTTCTCTCCATCCTGTCCGCCGCACTTCTGGGCGGACAGTTGAACGCCCAATCCAATCCGGCTGCCAGCCCAGCATAACGGCTCAACTTCTCTTCAAAGCATACTGCCGCGCGCGATGCGGCGTCATGAACAGCCCTCTCCTTTGTCTGATCCCCAAAATGCGGAGACCTGCCCGGATGGCGAGTCTCCGCATTTTCTTCTATTCGCTCATTTTTCCACCAAAATAATATCTTCTCCAAAGCGCCGCACACAGCTCCAGGGGATACAGCGGTCATCCTCCCGGCCCAGCAGGCCGAAAAGCCGCCGCCTGCCAGGGACCACCAATGCCTTGACCTGCCCGGTCTCCAAATCAACCTCCATATCCCCCACATAGCCGTACCGGCTTCCATCCTCCACGCTGATGACCTCTTTATACCGCAGCTCCGCGATCCTGGTTTCCATGCCCATTCCCCCAACATAATATAGATTCCCGCCCGTCGGGCGGGAATCTGTTTACTTTATCATATGCGGAAATAGAGCTGTCCTATGCGTTCAGCAGTCCCTTTTTGACCAGAAACTCCCGGGCCGTCTGGTCCACAGACCGGCCGTCTACATCCACGGCGTAGGTCAGCTCCACCATATCTTCGCTGCTCACCTGTCCGGTGAGCAGCTCCAGCACCTGCTCCAGATTGGGGGCGGCATCATAGAAGTCGGCGAACAGGTCCTCCCGGACCAGGAAGGCCCCATAATATTCAGGGAAGAAGCCCAGGTCATCCTCCAGGATGGTGAGGCCGGCCCGCTTGTTCAGGCCGTCGGTGGCATAGACCACCATCACATCGAAGGCCCCGCCCTCCACAGCGTTGTATTTCAGCACCACATCCACCGGCTTGGCGGACTTGAACCGCAGGCCGTAGAAGTCCACAAAGGGTTGATATTTCATGCTGCCCTCCTCGGTGTAAAACTCGTGCTCTGCGCCGAAATCCAGCTCCCCGGCCGTGGGAATCAGGTCGGAGATTTTGGATACGCCGTACCGCTGTATCACGTCTTGGGTGACCCCGATGGAGTAGGTGTTGTTCAGCCCCACCTTGCCCAGCAGCCGCAGGCCCTCCCGCTCCTGAACAGTCCTGTTGACAAAGTCATACAGCGTCTCGCCCTCCGGGATGTCGCCGGTGTCCAGGCCCAGGAATGTGGTGAGGACGGTGCCGTCGTAGCTGAACATCAGGTCGCAGCTTGGATTGGAGCCCTTCAGCTCGCTGTGGTTGTTCACCTGGGTCATCTGGTCCAGGATGATCACCTCCAGGCTGGTCTTGTCCTCCACCAGCTGCTTCACCATGCTGTGCATCAGCTTCACCTCAGTATAGTCCCCATCGTAGAGGGTGAGCTGTCCGGAGGTATCTGCGGGCATAAGGGTGGAGACCACCAGCAATGCGCACGCCAGGGTCAGCGCCGCTCCGCCTGCCGCCTTCACCGGAATTGGAAGCCTTCCCCGCCTGCCGCCCGACAGCCGCCGCTCCACCCAGCCCAGCCCCGCGTCCAGAGCCAGTGCCATAGCCATCAGCGCCAGGGTACCCAGCAGGATTTTTCCCATATCCCGCTGAGGGATGGCGGTATAAAACAGGCCGCCCAAGCCGCCGCCCCCCACAAAGGCGGCGAAGACGGCGGTGCCGATGGCGTTGACGGCGGCAATACGAATTCCGGTGACCAGCATAGGTGCGGCCAGGGGGATATCCACATGGAAGAGGCGGTAGACCGGGTGCATTCCCATACCGGCGGCGGCCTCCTTCAGGTGTTCAGGCACCTGAGACAGCCCCAAAGAACAGTTCCGGGCAATGGGCAGCAGGGAGTAGAGCGCCAGACCGATCACAGCGGTGGGGGAACCGGGTCCGGCAAAGACCATAATCACCCCCAGCAGGGCCAGGGCGGGAAGGGTCTGGATCAGGTCCACCACCCACAGCAGGACCTTTCCGATCCTGGGAAAAAGGTAAGCCAGCAGGCCCAGGGGCACCCCGGCGGCCACGGCCAGAATGAGTGCGGAGAGTACCAGGGATAGATGGTCCCAGATCATGGCAAAGCTCATTTCCCGGCCCCGCCTTTCCGCAGGCCCCGGGGAACCACCCGCTTCTGAAGCAGGTCCACCAGCCCGCCCAGCGTCAGGGCCAGAATGGCGGCAGGGATGGCCCCCTGGAGGATCAGGGCATTGTTGTTGGAGCTGACTCCCTTATAGACGAAGTCACCCAGGCCACCCAGGCCCAGCATGGCGGCCAGCACCGCCCAGCTTACGGTGTACACCGTGGACAGCCGTAATCCGCCGATAATGGTGGGCATAGCCAGGGGCAGTTCCACCTGAACCAGCCGCTGCCAATGGTTCATCCCGCAGCCCCGGGCGGCCTCCTTATACTGCCGGTCCACCCCGTCCAAACCGGCGACGGTGTTTTTCAGCACCGGAAACATAGCGTAGATAGACAGCGCGATAATCACGGTGGCCGGGGTCATGCCGATCAGGATGACCAGCACGCCGATAAAGACGATACCGGGCACCGTATTGAATATGGACAGCAGAGGAATCAAATATTTGGACAGGGCGGGCAGACGGGACAGCCCCACCCCAAGCGTCAGCCCCAGCGCAAAGCCGATGGCCACGCACACCAGTGTGTAGCCGGTGTGGACAGCGGTAGCTCGGAGAATCGACATAAGCAGCTCATTCATTCCATCACCCCCACAGCTGTTCCGCCATGGCGGAGGCCATGCTGGTCTTGGTGACGATGCCCGCCACTGTCTCGTCCCCGTTGAGCACCACCAGATAAGGGAAACCGCTGGAGACCAGCTGCTCGAAGCACTCCTTGGCATTGTCTCCAATATGTACTACAGGGGTGGCGCACCGTACAAGGGGACCGATGGTCTTCACCACATGTCCAGTGAGGCGGATGTCAGCGATGGACACGGTGCCCTGGTAGCGGCGGTTTTCATCCACCACCAGCAGGGTGTCAACGTTGTGATGCTGCATCCGGCTGACGCACTCGTTGATCCCCCTGTTCTCCTTCACAGTGATAATTCCCGTGCGCATAAACTGGTCCACCGTCAGTCCGGCGGGGTCGGGGGCGGACTGATGCCGACCCAAAAACTCCTTGATCTGGTCGGTGGCGGGGTTCTCCAGCATCTCCTCCGGCGGGGCGATTTGGACGATCTCCCCCTGGTTCATAAAGATGATGACGTCGGCCAGGTCCAAGGCCTCCTCCATGTCGTGGGTGACAAAGATGATGGTCTTGTTCAGCTTCTGCTGTAAACTCTTCACCTCCAACTGGAGGGAGCGGCGGGTCATGGGGTCCAGGGCGCTGAAAGGCTCATCCATCAGTACCACTGGAGGAGAGGCAGCCAAAGCTCGCAGAATGCCGATGCGCTGCTGCTGGCCTCCTGACATCTCTCCGGGGTACTTGTGGGCGTACTGGTCGTAGGGCAGTTCCACCATGTCCAGCAGGTCGTGGACGATCTGGTCGCATTTGTCCCTGGTCCATTTCAGCAGCTTGGGCACCACGCAGATGTTCTGGGCCACCGTCATGTTGGGGAACAGGCCAATCTGCTGGATGACATAGCCGGTGTGCCGTCGCAGCTCATAGCGGTCGATGGCAGCGATATCCTGGCCGTTCAGGCAGATGCGGCCGCTGTCGGGCTGGATCAGGCGGTTTATCATCTTCAGGGTGGTGGTTTTTCCGCAACCAGAGGGGCCGATAAAGACGGCGAACTGCCCCTCCTGAATTTCAAATGAGATGTTGTTGAGAATCTTCTGGGCTCCGTAGGTAAGGCTGACATGATCGAATTGCAGCAATGTGACCTCCTTTTCCGGGGCGCCTGAGCGCCGGCTCGCCAACCACTCCCATCCAGATTATAAAAAAGAGGGGCCGAGCTTGCGACCGGCCCACAGAAACCAACCTGGTTGTACACCCGAATGGAAGAACTTGACACAATGACTAAATATAGTATATCCGATTTTGTTATTTTTGTCAAATGAAGAAAATGTAAACTTTGGTCGAGGACCGGCACATTAAGGAAACTTTTATCAAATCTTAATTTTCTCACCACTCTGTCCTTAAAAAAGGCGTGTTATCCTTATGGTCATAGACGGCTCTCAGTTTTCTGCCCGGCCCGCCTCTGACAGACGCGGAGATCGCAGGTCCAATCAAAATTGAGAGATCAGAACATGAGAGGAGGAACAGGATATGGATTGGCTGTTTCCTGCCGCGCTGGCCCTGACGGGCACAATGGGAATTTTGATGACATTGTGGGGGCTGTGGTATCTGCTCTCCGGCCTGGCCTGCGTAAGGCGGCCGGCGGACTACGGCTTTCACTCGCCCCGCACCAAGTTTGCGGTCCTCATTGCCGCCCGGAACGAGGAACTGGTGATCGGTCCCCTGATTAACAGCCTGCTCACCCAGGACTACCCGGCGGATCTGTATGACATCTGGGTTGTCCCCAACAACTGCACTGACAACACCGCTCTGGCGGCCCGGAACTTTGGGGCGAAGGTGCTGGAGTGTACGGCGCCGGTGAAGAGCAAGGGGGAGGTTCTCCGATTCGCCTACAACCGGCTCCGGGGCCGGCGGTACGATGCCTGGCTGGTCTTCGACGCGGACAACGTGGTGGACCGCCGCTTTCTGGCGGAGATGAACAACGCCCGACTCACAGGGGTTCAGGCGGCCCAGGGCTACCGGGACAGCAAAAACCCTTACGACACCGCCGTGTCCAGCTGCTCCTCCATCTACTACTGGATGATGGACCGCTTCCACAATGGGGGAAAAGCGGGATTGGGCCTGTCCGCCATGATCGGCGGCACCGGCTTTATGGTGACCCAGAAGCTGCTGGACCGGCTGGGCGGCTGGCACTCAGAGACCATCAGCGAGGACCTGGAGCTCACCGCTCAAACCGTTCTGGCCGGGGAGCGGGTGGCCTATGTGCCCAAAGCGGTTACTTACGACGAACAACCCATCTCCTGGGAGCAATCCTTCAAGCAGCGCCGCCGCTGGACTAGCGGCACCCTTCAGGTGGCTCAGCGTTTTCTGCCCGCCCTGGCCCAGGCCCAGACGGAGCGGCCCCGGCTGGCCCTGTTCGACTTTGAGTTCACACTCCTGCTGCCCGCCTATCAGCTCGCCGCCCTGGCGGGGCTGCTGTGCACCGCCTTTACCGCCGCTCTGGGTGGAAAAACCCTTCTCCACGCCCTGATTCTGGGCCTGGCGGGAGCCTGCGGCAGCATCGCCTGGGCCGCCCTCACCGCCACCGCCGCCGCTGGAATCGTCGTCACCCTGGAGGGCAAGTGGGACCGCCGGCTCTGGAAGGGACTCGCCGCCTACTGGCTGTTTCTTCTCACCTGGCTGCCCATCACCGCCGCCAGCTTCTGGAAGAAGACCACCGTCTGGGAGGAAATCCGCCACACCCGTACCATGGCTCCTCAGCTTCCGGGACGATAAAAATGGAAGTCCAGCTCAATGCCATTCAATTAAGACCAGAAAACAGGCCCCCAGCTGAACCGGAGGGCCTGTTCCTTATTCCGTCGGCGGCCAAAAGGTGGGGACAAGAAACTCATAATCTATTTTTGACAGTAATTTGCCATTATAATTACGAAACGAACTAAATGTAATGGAAGGTATTCCAAAATAGTATAACGCATATAGAGAAGCATTATTTTTTGTCCATGGTTGATTTTTATAGTTTAAAAGACCATCTTTCAGTGAAATAAATTCTTTGTGTTCATGGACCGCTTTTAATTGCCCTAACATATAGTTAATTTGATCGAAATGCGCAGCAACAGCTTCCCCATCCATATATATAATTGCGGGTTTTTGTTGTGCAGAAGGGTGGAACAAATTCACCTGATTGGCCTTGTGTTTCGTTTTATCTAAACACATTTGAAACATTTCTAAAACGTTTTTGTCACAGAGTTCCAGTTTTTTACTTTTATCCACAATATTTCTCCTGTTCTTATCCCTCATTGCGCCAACACTGACTCAAAGGGCAGGCTCAGGCAGGGACAAACGTTTTATGTATTAAAATACCAACAAGCTTTTATAGTAGTCCAACGTAGAAAAACCCCTCTCCAACTGGGTATGCAGATAGGCTTCCGCCGTATCGGCCAGCTGACCGAGGGCCTCCCCCTCCAGCCGGAAGGAAAACAGCCGTCTAGGGTCCCCATGCACGATGTGTTCCAACACAGCCAGGGCGGGCAGGGACATGGGCATAGAGATCCCTTCCTCCACTCCATCCCGGCACCGGGCACAGTGGAGCACCCCCTCCCGCAGGTGAAACCGCGGCTCCTCCGGGGGGATGGTCCCGCAGACCGCACAGCCGCCGATGAGGGGCTCATACCCCGCCAGGGCCATGGCCTTCCATTCAAAGGCCGCTTTCACCAGGGGCAGAGGCTTTTCCTGCATTTGATCCAGGGCGTGGAGGCTGTTCAGGGTAAGGGACAGCAGCTCCGGGCTGGGCAGGCCCTCCACCGCCAGCAGCTCGGCAGTCTCGGCGAAGTAGCAGCCCAGGGCCAGGCGGACAATGTCGTCCCGCACCCCCTGAAACAGCCGCTGGGTGGCCGCCTCTTTCACAGACCAGCGGCCCTGATAGTCATAGAGCACCATCTCCGACCATGCCAGCAGTTGGCACCCGGCGGCGATGGTGCTCCCTTTTTTCCGGCACCCACGGGCGGAGGCGGTGAGCTTGCCCTGGTCCTGGGTGAGCAGGGTCAGGATCTTGTCCGTCTCCTTGTAGTCCACCGTCCGCAGGACCAGGGCCTTTGTGGTGATGTGCATGGGCAGCACTCCTAATGTAACGGGCCTTCGCCCGTCAAACTTCCTTAATTTTAGGTTGAAAGGCGGTTTTCGCCAGCTCCTCCCGCTGTCGGGACCGCTCTTCCCGCTCCCCGGCCAGGGCCAGCCACACCGCCGGCAGTCCGGTTTTGCAAAACAGCTCCCAAAGTCCCCGCTCATCCATGGTACAGCCCTCCCTCTCTTTCTGTGCTTAGGTTGGCTGTTTCAACGGGAAACTATAAGCGGGAAATTTTAGTCTGATCTGCCATTTATCTCCCGTTCAATCAAAAAATCTGCAAGCTCAAAGGCTCTGATCCGCCGCTCCG
>CATKHE010000176.1 GCA_949747935.1 uncultured Eubacteriales bacterium | reverse complement strand
TTGGGATCGCCGGTCTCATTGTAGAGGGTGTCCATAATGGCCAGACACACGTCCAGGCCCACCAGATCGCCCAGAGCCAGGGGGCCCATGGGGTGGTTGGCACCCAGCTTCATGGCGGTGTCAATGCCCTCGGCGGAGGCCACGCCGGTATATAACAGGTCGGCGGCCTCATTGATCATGGGAATGAGAATCTTGTTGACCACAAACCCAGGGGCCTCGGCCACCTCCACGGGCTCCTTGCCAATCTCCTTGGACAGGTTCCAGATGGCGTCAAAGGTCTCCTGAGTGGTGTTGGCACCCCGGATAATCTCCACCAGCTTCATGTTGGGCACGGGGTTGAAGAAGTGCATTCCGATGACGGGGTGCTTCAGGCCCAGGGCCATCTCGGTGATGGACAGGGAGGAGGTGTTAGAGGCGAAGATGGCGCTCTCCTTGCACATGGCATCCAGCTCGTTGAGCAGTTCCTTCTTGGTGACCATGTCCTCCTTGACGCACTCGATGATCAGATCGGCGTCGGCAGCCGCAGACTTCTCCTCCACCAGCACGTTGGCCATCAGGGCATCCTTGGCGGCCTGGTCCATCTTGCCCTTGTCCACCCGCTTCTGCAGGGACTTGTCCAGGTTGTCCTTGTGCCGCTGGGCGGAAGCCACGCTGCTGGCGTACATCAGGGCGGTGTGGCCCTTGGCTGCAAAGACCTGAGCAATACCGCTGCCCATGGTGCCGGCACCGAAAATCGCTACTTTCATAACTGTTTCCTCCTAAAATGTAATATGTTAAGATTGTCCCGGACGCTCCGGCCATCCCCGCCGGAGCGTCCGGCCCCGCTCTCTCGCCTATCAGTATAACCGTTTTTTTTCGGGAACGCAAGAGAAAAATCCAAAACCGACCCGGCAAATCTTTTTGCGGACAGGGAAAGCGTTTGAAGCCTGCGGGGAGACGCCGGAATACAGGAGCGGCTGCCGGTCAGGGAGGGGCTGGGCGGTTTTTGAAAGGGAAAACAGCAGGGGAATTAAGGCAGCCTTCAGCTGCTCATGTCCGGGACAGCTGAAGGCTTGGAAGAGGAGGGGGAATCATTCCGATTCCGGTTTCATTTCAAAAAGGAAGTGGCACTGTCCATCCTTGAAGAAATGCTTGTCGTGGAGGCAGTGAAAACAGGGATTATAGCCGCGGGCGATGGAGGGGTCGATGATCTCGCAGTAGTGCAGGCCATACTTCTGGTCCCCGTCCTGCTCCCAGGTCTGGGCGAAAACGCACTTGGTGAAGACCTGTTCCACCGTGTCCTTTTGAATGTCGTCATCGCTGCTGAAAAAGTCGCTGCGGCCCATGTCGTAGCAGGAGAGATAGTGCTCCGCGTCGCACTGGTGGCCCATCAGCTTGGCTCTGCGGGCGATGTCCTGCCCTCGTTTCTCGCCGAAGATGCGCACACCCTCCCGGACCGCCTGGATGCCCTCCTCGCCGCAGGCCTTTTCCACCTCGCGGGCGATATCGGCGAACAGACGGGCGAACAGCACGTACATGTTGACGGGCTCCAGCTCCAGCGCGGGGTCAGTCCCGGCTCCGGGAACGTTTTTCTTTTCTTCCACTTAAAAATCCTCCTTCACGAATTGGTACAGGATGCCGCAGGCCCGCTCCAGGTCCTCCTCCGAGGTGAATTCCTCCCGGCAGTGACTGGCTCCGGCGCGGCTGCGGGCAAAAAGCATAGCCGCAGGCAGTTTTTGGGCAAAAATCTGAGCGTCGTGTCCCGCGCCGCTGTTCATGTGGAAGACAGGCAGCCCCACACGGGCAACGCAGCGGTCCAGCAGGGCCCTCATACCGGCGTCCATGGCAACTGGGGCCGCGCTGGTGCTGGGCTTTTGCGTCAGCTCCAGGCCGGCCTGAGCGGCTTGAGAGCGGACCAGCTTGTCTGTTCTGGCGCAGAGCTGCTCCAGGGTTTTCGGGTCGGCGGACCGCAGGTCCACGCTGAATTTCAGCGTGCCGGGAATCACATTGGGGGCGTTGGGCTGAAGCTCGACCCAGCCGATGGTGGCCACGCTTCCAGGGAATTCCTGAGCCAGATCGGGAAGTTGGGCGGCAATCCGGCCAAAGACTGGAACCGGGTCGGCGCGGCTGAACATGGGTGTGGTGCCCGCGTGGTTTTGGCTCCCATGGAGGCAGTAAAAGCAGTGGTATACCCCCACGATCCGGTCCACAACGGCGGCGGACAGCCCCTCACGGTCCAAAACAGGGCCCTGTTCCACATGAAATTCCAGATAAGCCCTGGCCCGTTCGGGCAGACGGATTGGCTCTCCCTGGAAGGGGGAGGCGTCCAGAAGCTCTCCCAAGCGCTGACCGGTCTCCCGGTCCAGGATACGCTCCCGGCTGTCCCCGGTCAGGACGCCGCAGACAGACCGGCTGGAGAGGAAGCCGTCGGTAAACCGGACTCCTTCCTCGTCGTTGAGGGCCATGACCATCAAGGAATACCGGGGCAGCTCCCCAGCCTCCTTCAAGCGGCGGACCACCTCCAGCGCGGCGATGACCCCGGCGCAGCCGTCATAGCGGCCTGCGTTGGGTACGCTGTCATAGTGGGAACCCAGAATCAGTACCTCATCGCTCTGGCCAGGCAGGAAGCCCGCCACAGTGCCGCAGGAATCGATCCGGGGGGACATCTCCAGCGCCTCCATGCGCTCCGCCAGCCAGCGGGCGGCCCGCTCCTGCTCCGGGGTGAAGGGCAGGCGGGTCACACCCTCCTGCTCCGGATCAGTGCTGCTGAACCGGGCCAGCTCGTCCAGCAGCTGGGTAACAGACCGGCGCTCAGCCATGGTTCATGCGGTATTCCGCCGCGCCGTTCAGGAAGTACAGAGCCATCCAGCAGCCGACGTGGGAGGCTGTCTGAAGGCTGCCGTTTTCGGGATAAATCTCCACGAAATCGAAGGCGGAGGCGCCGGCCTTGCCGCACTCGTGGACCATCATCATCAGCTCAAAGGAGGTCAGTCCGCCCATGTCCTGGGGGCCCTGGGGCATGAAAGCGGCGTCCAGACAGTCGGAGCAGATCGTCACATAGAGGACCTCCGTGTCCTTGGAGGCGATTTCCAGGGCCTTCCGGATGGAGGCCTCCCAGCCCTCCTTTTTAATTTCCATGGAGGGAATCACTGTGGCACCGTATTTTCTGGCGTTGGCGCGCTCCTCCTGATGATTGCGGGGACCGCGGATGCCGATATGTACGATTTTGGTGGGGTCCATGTTGGGGTCGTTGTACAGACAGTAGAAGGGGGAGCAGCGGGAGTAGGGGTCCTCGCCAAAGGCGGAATAGTTGTCCAGATGGGCGTCGAAGTGGAGCACACCCACCTTTTTGGGGTGGCGCTTGGCCAGCTCGCTGATGGTGGGATAGGCAATGGAGTGGTCGCCGCCCAGTACGATGGGGATGGCGCCGGCGTCCACGATCTGTCCAAACTGCCTGCGGATTTCGGCGAAGGTGAAGTCATAGCTGCCGTTCTGGACGGGGATGTCGCCGCAGTCGCCGGCCTTGAGGTGGGCAAAGGAATCAATGTCGAACTCAGGCAGGTAGCCGGTGTACCGGATGGAGGCGGAGCGGATGGACTTGGGGCCCTCGGTGCAGGAGGAGTAGCCGCCGATGGTACACCCTCCTTCCCAGGGTACGCCCATCACCGCCACGTCCACAGCTTCCAGGTCCTCCTGGGTCTCGATGACAGGAAGATTCAAAAAGGAGGGGACGCCGCTGTAAATATTGGTGGGCAGAAATTCGGGGTCGTAGATTGTGGGCTTGCTGTCCTTCATGGAAATACATCCTTTCAATCATTTATTGTGAAACGAGCCGTGACGCGGGGGCTCTGTCCCACGCGTCACGACCCAATCAGAGGTTAAAACAGAGACACCAGACTGTTAATGCCAATGATGAGGGAGATGCCGAAGACGGCCAGACCCAGAATGTTCTGGAGAAGCGTGTTCTTGTATTTGTCCATAATCTTGCTGCGGCTGGTCAAATAGAGGACCACGCCCACGCTGACGGGGAGGATCACGCCGTTAACCGCCTGGGCGGCGATAATCAGAGCGAGGGGGTCCCAGCCGATGGCGGCCAGGATGATGCCGGTTACCAGCACGGCGGTGTTGGTAACGGTATAGCGTTTGTCGCTCTTATTGGTCTGCCAGCCGAACAGTCCGGCGAAAACATAGGAGACGCCCAGAGGAGTACAAACCGCGGAGGAGATGCCGGCGGCAATCAGACCGATGGCCATGAAGGGCTCCGCGAAGGTACCCAGGGTGGGCTCCAGCTGCACCGCCATATCCATGGCGTTGTTCACGGTCATGCCCTGCATGACCGTGGCGGAGGTGATCAGAATCGCGCTGGTTACAACGCCGCCCACGATCATGGAGAAGTTGGTGCTGAACCGGGCCAGAGGGAGCTCATCCGGGTTGTGCCAGGTCTTGGCGGAGCTGGCGGCGTGGAGGTACAGGTTGTAAGGAACCACTGTGGTGCCAATCAGAGAAACGCAGTACAGAGCGCCGCCAGAGGGGATGGTGGGGATAATGCCGGCGAAGACCTTGGTCAGGTCGGGCTTTACCACGACCATGGTGATGACAAACACCACTGCCATGATGGAGACGCAGACGCCCAGGAGCTTCTCTAAAAACTTGACCGCTTCCCGGGCGAAGGTGACGATCAGGAGAATACATACGCCCCACAGAGGCGCAATGATCCGGGGGGAGATGCCGGTCAGGGCGGAGATGCCGATGGAGGTGCCGGTCAGGTCGCCCGCCATATAGGCGAAGCCGCCGATGGCGATGGAGATGGCCACCAGCCAGCAGAGGGTCTTCTGTAGAGCGGGGTGCTGCTTGAAGTCGTTCACCAGGTTTTCGGCGAGGCCCTCCTGTGTGATGATGCCCAGACGGGACGCCATTCCCTGGAGCACGATGACCGCGATGACAGAAAAGATGACGCACCAGAACAGGGAATAGCCGTAATTTGCGCCTGCGCGGGTCGCGCTGGTCACGGTGCCGGGGCCGATAAAGGAGCCCACAATCAGCATGCCAGGGCCAACAGACATAAGTTTCTCTTTCAGGGTATACTTTTTCATGTACGATTCTCCTCTCAAAGTGTGCAGTTTGACTTCGATGGGGGCTGCGGCGTATCACCTCCCAAGTTCGTTTGATAATATCATATATAATATGCTTATGTCACATACTACATGAGTAATTTGTTATTGTCAATAGCATACAATAAAATTTTGATAATATCAAATTTTTTGTCGTTCTCTCTGATTTGACAAGCGGTACGCTGTTCCGCAAATATTTTAAAAACATCTGGTTCTGGCCGCCGTTTCGTGATACAATCGAACCACGAAAAGAAATGCTGACAGAGATTCAGGGATTATTGAGGGGGCAGGCTCTGAATCTCTGCACAAAAAAGAGGAAGGGGCACGGTTATGCAGCCGCAGAAGACAGGGCGGACCATTCAGTCGGTTCAGCGCGCCATCGACATTATCAACTGCTTTGAGGACATCAGCACTGAGCTCACGTTAGGGCAAATCAGTGCGGCCTTGGACTTGAACAAGAGCACCGTCCACGGAATTTTAAACACGCTGTATCAAAATGATTTTGTCCGGCAGAATTCCAGTGGACGCTATATGCTGGGCGGGTACTTCGCCCGCAGGTTCGGCCCGATGGACGCCTCGATCCGCAATCTGCTGAAGGAGGCGGCGCTGGAGGGGATGAACTATATCGCCAACCAGCATGGAGCCAGCTGCTGCCTGTTCATGCTGGAGCTGGGGGAGCTTCTGCTGGTAAACCGCATCCGGCCCAAAAGTGAGGCCTACGCCATTACCACTTATGCCGCTTATGTTCAGCCGCTGTACTGCTCCGCGTCGGGGAAGGTGCTGCTGGCCAGCATGAGTGAGAGCGAGCTGCAGCAGTATCTCCAGGTCAACCGGCTGATTCCCCGCACCGAGAAGACCATTACTTCCCTCCAGCAGCTGGAGGAGGAGCTTGAGGCGGTGCGCCGCCAGGGGTATGGAGTGGAGGACGAGGAGCTGGGCCTGGGCGTTTACGCTCTGTCTGTACCAGTCTATAACAAGTCGGGACAGCTCTTTGCCACCGTCAGCGCGGCGGGGATGGCGTTCCGCCTGAGCGCGCAGAAAAAGGATATTGTCACCGACCTGAAGGCGCTCTCTTTTGATCTGACACAGAAGCTTTTTAGCTGATTAGATTGTGTATATTGCCCAAATACAGAGGTGATTCTTCATAAAATTCTACACTTGAAATGGACTGTCCCCTTTTGCTATGATAATAATATCAAATGGTATTTGAAATTATCAAATCGGTGGTGAGGCCTGTGGAAAACCTGAGGCATGTGGCGTACCTGCTGCCCCACACGGATGTGACTGCCGAGATGGACTGCGCGCGCATGCTGCCTGGCCACGTCATCCACGTCCAGCGGATGTGGCTGGACGACGTGGGCGAGGAGGCAGAGCGGAGAATGGTGGCGGAGGAGCTGCCCGCGGCGCTGCGCTATCTGAAAGGCGTGGCGCCCTATGGGTGCGCCGTCTTCGGCTGCACCTCGGCCTCGGCGGCCAACGGACGAGAGGGGATGCTGGCCATTGAACGGCAGATGAGGCGGGAGCTGAGCTGCCCCTCCATCACCGCGCTGGGGGCGGTTCTGAAGGAAATCGACAGGCGCGGGGCCCGGTCCGTCGAGGTGCTGACCCCCTATACAGAGGCGGTGAATGTCTTTTTCAGAGAGACGCTGGAGCGATTTGGTGTGAAGGTTTCTTTTATCGCTGGAATGGGCCTGTCCTGTGACAATGATATCGCGGCCCTTGATCCGGCGGATATCTGCGGCTGGGCCCGGTCTCAACGGGAGTGCGTTCCCAAGGAGGCTGATCTGTGCTTTTTCTCCTGCACCAACCTGCGCGCCGCGGAGGTTCAAAAGGAACTGGAGGGATGCGTAGGACGCCCTGTCATTACCAGTAATCAATGTGTGATTGACTATATCAAAGCGCTGCCCTGAGGAACGGGATTCACTAAAAAACGAGGAGGAAACTGTTATGGCAAAGACCGCCCAGGAAATTATGGCAATGATCCGGGAGCAGGGAATCCAGATGGTGGATTTCAAAATGGTGGATATCAACGGGCAATTCCGTCATGTGACCATCCCCGCCCAGAATTTTTCAGAGGAGACGATGGTCAGCGGAATTGGTTTCGACGCCTCCAATTATGGGTATGCCGTGGTGGAAAAAAGCGACATGGTCTTTATCCCCGACCCTGACACTGCGGTAACGGATCCCTTCTGCGCTGTTCCTACCCTGTCAATGACGGGCAACGCCATGGTGATCGGCTATCCCGACAACCATCCTCTGGACCAGTACCCCAGAAATATTGTCCTGGCTGCCGAAAAGTATATGCGGGATTCCGGCATTGCCGACACGATGCTGGTTCTGCCCGAGTTTGAGTTTTATCTCTTTGACCAGGCGGGCTGGGAGGTTCAGCCCAACCGTACAGGTATGACGCTGGACGTCAAGCAGTCCTATTGGAACAGCGCCAACGAGGGAATGGGCTGTGTGGTCCCTTACCAGAAGGGTTACCATGTGGCCAAGCCCTTTGACAAAACCTACGAGTGCCGCAGTGAGATGTGCTTGGAGATGGAGAAGATGGGGATCGCCATCAAATATCACCATCCCGAAGTGGGTGCGTCCGGGCAGTTTGAAATTGAACCCAAGCTGGGCCAGATGTCCAAGATGGCGGACAACGCCATGATGATGAAATATATCATTCACAACACCGCCATGAAATATGGCATGACAGCCACCTTCATGCCTAAACCCATCTATGGCGAGGCGGGCAGCAGCATGCATGTCCACGTGTTGCTGATGAAGGACGGCCAGCCCGTGTTTTCCGACGATGAGGGCTACTCCCACCTGAGCCGGACTGCCCATTATTTCATGGGTGGGCTGCTCAAGCATATTGCCTCGCTGTGTGCCATCACCAATCCCAGCACCAATTCCTTCAAACGCCTGGTTCCGGGCTATGAGGCGCCCGTCACGGTGGGCTATGCCACCTCCAACCGCAGTGCGGTGATCCGTATCCCCGCCTACGCCAAAACGCCCAATCTGCGCCGCTTTGAGCTCCGCACGCCCGACGGGACCTGCAACCCCTATCTGTGCTACGCGGCGATTCTGATGGCCGGCTTGGACGGCGTTAAAAATCAGATTGACCCGAAAGAAAATGGCTGGGGGCCCTATGATTTTAACCTCTATACCCTGTCTGACGAGGAGAAGGCCAATCTTCAAGGGCTGCCCACGTCCTTGGAGGCAGCGTTGGACGCCCTGGAGGCCGACCACGACTACCTCACGGCCGGCGGGGTCTTCCCGGAAGGGCTGCTCACCAATTTTATCGCAGCCAAGCGCAAGGAATGCGGCCAGATTTCCGCGATTCCTCACCCCGCCGAGTATGAGCGGTATTTTAATCTGTAGTCTGTTTTGAGTATACTTTGGACAGAATGGAAGCGCCTCTTGACCTTGCCGTACCCACGTCACCAACAGATCAGCAGTGAGAGCAGCGGCATTGGGAAGACTATGAGAAAAATTCTGTATTAAGGCAAATCAGCATACAAAAGCCGACTTGTCACAGCAAAATGTGACAGGTTGGCTTTGTTTAATTGGGAAAGTTCCCCTTATTTGTGACGGAAGGGCGGCCTGTTGTATAATAACCAATGCGGCGCGGCCTTTTGCCATTGTGTGGGTGAGTGCGATTCACCTATGCAGGCTTGCGGGTGCTGGTAATCCCCATAAAGCTGCCGCATTTTTGTTGGCATTATAATAAAATATGACAGGCTTTGCAAGGGCAAATGCGAAGAAGTGCGCAAAAGAGCACAGAACAGAAATTTTATAAAATGTTAAAGAAATATCCCTTGACTGCGGCATTATATAAGTGAGTAAAGTAAATAGGTAAAACATGGTACTGATTGGGAGGTTGATTCCAATGGCGTATAACGGAAGGCGAACGGGCAGGCGTTCCAGCCGGAGCGGAGATGCTGTGCTGGCGCAGACCATGGCCCGGGTGCTGCTGTTCCCGGCGCTGCTGCTGTATCTGGAGCTGGTATTCCATATCTACATGAAAACCAACCTGGCATACGCTCCAGTTTATCTGGTGTTCGGGATTGCAGGTGGATTTTTTCTTTCTGCACTGGCTCTGCCCTGGCGGCGGCTGTTCAACAGCCTGATTGCGAAGATTCTGGCGGTAGGTCTCTCTCTCATTTTTGTGGTGGAGGTGATTGCCAAGATCATCCTCCAGTCCTACTACGGTCCCAGCATGCTGAAAACGGCGGCTGGCAACAAGCTCAGCGACTATGCCGATGTGATTGTGTCCACCGTTCTGTCAAAAATTCCCATTATTCTGGTGTTCCTCCTGCCCGCCATCCTGCTGTGCGTGTTCGGTACCCAGCTGCTGGGCTTCGAGCGGCTGGACATCCGTTTTGCCGGACTGGTGCTGGGGGCCTGCGCGGTGGTCCACATTGTGGGTCTGGGGGTTATCCATCTGCCCTGGAAGGGGGACATCACCCCGGCGATGCTGTATCGGATGAACAGCAATGGGGACGACCAGGTGGAGCAACTGGGCCTGTTGAACATGCTTCGGCTGGATGTGAAGCACATGATTTTCCCGCCTAAAAACGATCTGGACGCCGATTTCAGCGGCATTGGCGGACTGATTCCGCCGGGTGGCTCCTCCAGCGCAGACACCTCCGTCGGGGACAGCTCACAGACCGGAGATCCTGTCCCTGTGGTTGACACCTCCCCCAACGTGATGAATGTGGATCTGGCCGCCTTGGCGGAGAGTGCCTCCAACAAGGATATCAAGTGGCTGGCCGAGTATTTCAACAGCATCACCCCTACCAGGAAAAATGAGTATACCGGCATGTTTGAGAACTATAATGTGATTTTCTTTACGCTGGAGGGCTTTTCCGGCTATGCCATTGACAAAGAGCTGACCCCCACCCTCTACAAGCTAACCCATGAGGGATTTGTATTCAACAACTTCTATACCCCCCTTCATTTCACCAGCACCTCCGGCGGCGAGTGTCAAAACCTGCTGGGCCTGTATCCCAAGAACGGCAACCCGGCCACCCTGCCGCGCACCGGCGAGCTGCGCTTTAAGGACGCCGACGGACAAAACAAAAAGACCTTTGACGCTCACTTCACCCTGGCCCGGCAGCTGGGCCGGGAGGGGTATCTGGTTCAGGGCTACCACGCCAACAGCAACATGTACGGCCGGGACCAGTCCCACCCCAATTTGGGCTACGACTGGCACCAGTTCAATGTGGGCGACGAACAGATCACCCAGTGGGGCAAGCTGAGCAATTTTGAAAATCTGGAGGTCAGCGAGAGCGGCAAGCTGCTCTGGCCCCAGCGGGATAAGTATGCCATCGAGGCCAGCATTGACAATTATATCAACAGCGACACCCCCTTCCACGTCTATTACCTGACCATCAGCGGCCACATGCCCTATTCGAACAACCGGGTCCCCAAGCAGTACAGGGATATTCTGGACCCCCTGCCCTACACGGACACCACCAAGAACTATATTGGCACCGCCATCGAGGTGGACCGGGCGCTGGAGTATCTGATTCAGCGGCTGGAGCAGGCGGGCAAGCTGGACCAGACCCTCATTGTGGCCGCCCCTGACCACATCCCCTACTTTGATGTGGCCACGCTGGAAGAACTGGCCGGGCAGAAATTTGGCAGCTCCGACGATCTGGAGTATTTGAAGGAGGGCAACATTAACTTCGATGTGTATAAAAGCGCTCTGATTATGTGGTCGGCCAGTATGGAGGAGCCAGTAGTTGTGGATAAGGTGGTAGGGCAGGTGGACATTCTGCCCACCGTCTCCAACCTGCTGGGGCTGGAGTACGATTCCCGGATGCTGGACGGCAGCGATGCCCTCTCAGACAGCGAGGGACTGGTGATCTTCACCTCCCGGTGCTGGAAGTCCGACCGGGGCTTCTATAACCGCTTTACCGGCGAGTTCACCCCGGCGGAGGGAGTGTCCATGACCGCCGAGGAACAGGACAGCTACGTCTCCGCCATGAAGAAGCTGGTGGGCTATAAGCTGGACAGCACTGCCATGATTGTGGAGAACAATTTTTACGACGTCGCCTTTGGACAGTAAAACCGGTTGATTTTTTCTGCGGGCGGCGCTATAATAGAACCAATCTCAAGCGGGCAGACTGAAAAGAAGCTGTCCAACCTGAAAGGAGTTGTCTGTTTATGAGCTTTGATCCTTATGAGTTTGACCGGGGCTATGCCTCCAGCACGGGGGACACCCTGGGCCAGTACACCGCCAAGACCTTCCTGTGGATGATGCTGGGCCTGCTGGTCACATTCGGCGTGGCGACATTTGGCTATATCACCGACATTACCTGGGTGATGTATCGGGATATTCCGGCGCTGCACATGATCCTGCTGGTGGCTACGCTGATTATTGCCGTCACCATGGTCCGTCGTATTGAGAAAATGGCCGTGGGCACCGCTATTGCCCTGTTTGTGGTGTTCTCCGCCCTGTTCGGTATCACACTGTCGGTGTATATGTATGTGTTCCGGATGACCAGCTTCATTATGATTTTCCTGCTCACCGCCGTCTATTTCGGCGCCCTGGCCGCTTATGGCTATATCACCAAGCGGGATCTGTCCGGGCTTCGTACCATCCTCCTCTCCGGGCTGATCTTCCTGATCGTTTTTTCGCTGCTGTCCCTGCTCATTCCCGGCTTACAGATGTTCGACAGGGTGGTCTGCCTCATCGGTATTGCCACCTTCCTGGGTTACACCGCCTATGACACTCAGCGGATCAAGGCCTTCTACAACTACTACGCGGCCTCCCCTGAGATGCTGGCCAAGGCCTCTATCTTCTCCGCCCTCCAGCTGTATCTGGACTTTGTCAATCTGTTCCTGTATCTGCTGCGCTTTTTGGGCAGCAAGCGGAACTGAGAGAGAGTCAGGACCACCCGTAAAACGGGTGGCCTGCACTCGCCCTATAAGGGCGTGATATTGGCCGCGCCTCAAGGCGCGGTGAAACGGTCTGCCGACCGC
>CATKHE010000175.1 GCA_949747935.1 uncultured Eubacteriales bacterium | reverse complement strand
TTGCCCTTCCCCTTCTTCTCCTCCTCGATCCGGCGCTGACGCTCCAGACGGGCCTCCTCCTTGCGGCGCTTCTCCTCTTCCTTCTCCTCGGCCTCCCGCCTGGCGGCGGCCTCCCGGGCGGCCTCGTAGTCCTTTTTCAGCATTTTGCCGCAGATGACCTCCTGCCCCATGCCCACGAAATACTGGGCAATCCAGTAGACCGTCAGGCCGGCGGGGATGGTGAAGCCGATCCACAGGGACATGAGGGGCATCATCCACAGCATCATTTTGTTGGTCTTGTCCATCTGCTCATTTTTGGTCTGATTGTTCATCTGATTGGTGGCCGTAGACACCTTCATGTTCAGGGTGGACACCGCTACGGAGATCAGAGGCAGAAGGAACAGTCCGATGGAATCCCAGCCGAAGCCGTATTTCCAGAACATCAGCTCGGGGGTGCGGGACAGGTCGATCCCCAGGAAATCGAAGTTCAGCACGAACAGGTGGTCGCCGGCCCCGGCGAACTGGGCGTTGACGGCGGCCTTCAGCGTCTCCAGATTCTCGCTGGTCACCTGGGCCAGCAGATTCAGCTGATTGAACCCGCCGTTCTGGAACAGGCCGGTAATGCTGCCGTCCTTAACGCTCTTCCAAAGGCCGTCGCCCAAAACGGTAAGCTCACCGCTGGTCACCTTCTCAGCCATCTGCTGGAGCAGCTTGTCCATATTGCCCTGGGTCATCCAGCCCTTGTCCACAGCCAGAGTCTCCCAGTTCAGCTGGGCGGCCAGGACCTGGATCTGCTCCCCGGTCATCTGCATGAAATAGGTCAGCGGCTCGCGGATAATGCCGTACAGGGCGATGAGCACCACCATGGGGATGAGGGACCAGATACAGCCCCCCATGGGGTTGACCTTCTCCCGCTCATAGAGCTTCTGGACCTCGATATTATAACGCTCCCGGTCCTTGCCGTACTGCTTCTGGAGCTGCTGCATCTTTCCTGAGAGCATACTGGTCTGAATCATGCTCTTCTTCTGCTTCAGCGTGACAGGGAAGAGCACCAGCTTGACCACAATGCCGAACAGGATCAGCGCGATGCCGTAGCTGCTGAACAGGTTATAGAAAAACAGCAGCAGCCAGGCAAAGGGTTGTAAAATAATACCCACTCAAAATACCTCCGCATATCAAGTTATGGCAGAATCCCGCCTCCCCCTTCGGGGGGGCAGGTCAGGGTACCGGATCATACTCGATGGATTTCTGCCGGTGGAAGGGGTGGCACCGCGACAGTCTGCGCAGGGCCAGCCAGCCCCCCTTGAGGGCGCCGTATCTCTCCACCGCCTCCAGGGCGTACTCCGAGCAGGTGGGAATAAAGCGGCAGCAGGGGGGGCGCAGGGGCGAGATTTCCCGACGGTAAAACCGGATCAGGGACAGGAACAGAGCTTTCACCGGGGTCCGTCCCCCTTCGCGGGGGCAAGACCCAGCTTTTTTGTCAGCTGCCGGAAGCTGCGCTCCAGCTCGCTGTAACGGCCGTAGATGACCCGGGACCGGGCTACCACTACAATGTCGAAGCCGGGGAGCAGCTCCCCCTCGTGGGTGCGGTACAGCTCCCGGATGCGGCGGCGGGCACGGTTGCGCTTGACGGCGTTGCCCAGCTTCACCCCGGTGGTAATGCCCAGCCGGCTGACCGGCCGGCGGGTCTTCCGGCAGTAGATGACGAAATAGGGCGAGACAGCGCTCTTTCCTTTGCCGTACAGCCGGCGGAACTCATGATTCTGTTTCAGAGTGACGGTATGTTTCATGATTTCCTCCGTATGCACAGATAGGGCGGAGGAATTGCTCCCACGCCCCTGGTTGTGCGCTATCCAAACTGTCTGTCCCATTTCCATTCTGATCCCGGCTTCGCTGACAGAGACGGGCGGCCCTGCCGCCTCAAGCGCCTCAGTGGGTCAGGCGGGCGCGGCCCTTGGCGCGGCGGCGGGCCAGCACCTTGCGGCCATTGCGGGTGGCCATACGCTTGCGGAAGCCGTGCTCCTTGGAGCGCTGACGCTTT
>CATKHE010000174.1 GCA_949747935.1 uncultured Eubacteriales bacterium | reverse complement strand
CTGGTAGAGCTGATTGCCCCCATCTCCGGCGTCCGGTTCCCGACCCTGTGCGCCCGGCACAAAAACCGCTGGATAACTCCGGCCATGGAGCTGTTTATGAAGCTGCTGCGGGAAAATCTGCGGGCGGAATGACGGTCAGCCCTGGCCGAACCGGCGGCGGAAGGGGGCGATGTTGCCCGACTTCCCGGGGCGCTCCAGGATGGAGAAGGTGACTGTCTCAAAAAAGCGCCCCCATCCCTCCTGATCCAGCAGCTCCTGCCAGAAACGGGCCACATCCTCCGGGTCGTTGCGGAACACCCCGCAGCCGTAGGCCCCCAGCACCAGCCGGGTGCAGCCCCATTTTGCGAACAGGGCCAAAATCTTCCGCATCCGGCCCTTCATGACCTCCCTGGCCCGGTCCGCGCTGTCCCCGTTGCGGATCACAATACCCATATTGACGGCTGGAGCGGTGATTACCGGGCAGGTGACGGCGCCTGCGGTCAGGGCATAGTCGGCGGTGCGGAAAAAGGTCACATCGCCAATGAGCATGGTGTCGGTATACACCGGGTCCCGGTTGGCCCGGTTGATCTCGTAGTACCGGGGCCCCTGGCCGGTGGTCTGGGTGTGGTAGAGGTTGGAGCAGAAGGCCAGACACTCCTCCTGGGCCACCGAGCCGTTGAGGAAGCCGCCCCCGGGGTTCTTGGCGGAGGCGAAGTTGAGCACCCCGATTTTGGGGCAGAGGGCCTCCCCGCCGGACAGGCGGAAAATGGCGTCCACCGTCCCCTCCCTCCGGACCTCCAGGGCAGCGGAGGGCCCCTCCGCCGGCAGCTCCGTCTCCCGGCCCAGCCGGTCCAGGTCCTGGGCCGTCCACAGCCCCGTGGGCCGGGCCGCGTCAAAGAGAATCACCTGGCCGTCCACGGTGTAGCGGCCCGCCCGGCTGATCTCCACCGTCTCCCGGGCCAGCTCCCGCAGCTGCTCCCGGCTCATGGCCGCACCCCCAGGAACCGGGTGCCCACCGCTTTGCCCTCAGCGATGTCGTAGAGCCGTTCGGGGTGCTCCCCGTTGGTAATCACCATGTCGCAGCCCCGGGCGGTGACCATTTTGGCGGCCCGGAGCTTGGTCTCCATGCCGCCGGTGGCCAGCTCGCTGCCCTTGCCGCCGGCCAGGGCCTGGATCTCGGGGGTGACCGCCTCCACCGTGGGGATGAGCCTGGCATCGGGGTTCTTTCTGGGGTCAGCGGTGTAAAGCCCCTCGATGTCGCTGAGGAGGACCAGCAGGTCGGCCCCCACCGAGCAGGCCACAATGGCCCCCAGGGTGTCGTTGTCCCCCACCTTGATCTCGGCGGTGGCCACCGTGTCGTTTTCGTTGATGACGGGCAGGGCCCCCAGCTCCAACAGCCGGGCCATGGTATTTTCGAAGTTGCGCCGCCGGTCGTCGTGGTCCACGTCCTCGCTGGTGAGGAGGATCTGGGCCACTGTGTGGTTGTACTGGGAAAACAGCTTGTCGTAGGTGTACATCAGCTCGCACTGGCCCACCGCAGCGGCCGCCTGCTTGGTGGGCATGTCGGAGGGCTTGCCGGGCAGGTTCAGCTTGCCCACCCCCATGCCGATGGCGCCCGAGGACACCAGGATCATCTCGTGCCCCGCATTTTTTAGATCGGACAGCACCTTTACCAGCTCCTCCACGTGGCGGATATTCAGCCGTCCAGTGGAATGAGCCAGGGTGGAGGTGCCCACTTTTACGACGATTCGCATATTATGATCTCCTTTCGTCCCATCCAAGGTCATTTTTTCGCCAGCTTCACCGTCTTCTCATAGGCGGCGATGACGGCGTCCATGGCGGCGGCCCGGAATCCCCGCTCCTCCAAAGCGCGGACCCCCTGGATGGTGGTGCCGCCGGGGGAGCAGACCGCATCCTTCAGGGCGCCGGTGTGCTGCCCGCTCTCCAGAACCATGCGGGCCGCCCCCTCCAGCATCCGGGCGGCGTAGGAGACCGCCTTGTCCCGGGGCAGGCCACAGGCCACCCCGCCGTCGGCCAGGGCCTCGAGAAACAGGTAGGCGAAGGCGGGACCGCAGCCGGAGACGGCGCTGGCCGCGTCAATCAGGCTCTCAGGCACCGGGTCCACCAGTCCGGCGGGGGAGAGGAGGGCGGCAAAGCTGTCCAGGTCGTCCATGGTCACCCCCAGCCCGCAGTACTGAATCACTCCCGCCCCGATGGCGGTGGGGGTGTTGGGCATCATGCGGATGACGGGACAATCCATGTCCACAATGTCCTGGATGCGTTCACAGGACAGACCGGCGGCCATGGTGACCAGGATGAACCGGTCCTCCCGCTTGCGCAGGATGGGCTCCAGGGGGCCCAGCGCCAACTGCATCATCTGGGGCTTCACCCCCAGAAAGATGAGCTGGGCCATCCGGGCAATCTCCTCGTTTGTGGAGATATAAGCGCCGGGAAGCTGGGCGGACAGGGCCTCCGCCTTGGCGGAGGTGCGGTTAGAGAGCAGGATGGTCTCCGTCAGGCCGCTTCCCGCCGCCGCCCGGGCAATGGCAGAGCCCATGTTTCCCGTGCCGATAAAGCCGATGGTCTGATACATATTGACACTCCTCATTATCCGGAGATGGTTTCTTTTCTATTATAGCATACGCGTCAAGTAGGACGCGACGACCCCGGCGAGCCGTTTGCCAAACAGAGCGGCGTGCCCGGTGGTCACACCCTGCGGACGGATTTTTAGAAATCTTAAGGAGTTCTTAATTGTATTTCTCCCGCTGCTGTTATATACTGACCGTACTAATACGGTTAGTACAGTGTCCGGAAAGGAGGAGCTGTGATGTTGAATTTAGACTACCGGGACGCCCGCCCTATCTACGAGCAGGTGAAGGACGGCCTGCGCCGGCTGATGGTGACGGGGGTCATCCAGGAGGGGGAGAAGCTGCCCTCTGTGCGCACCATGGCGGGGACGCTGGCCATCAACCCCAACACCATCCAGCGGGCCTACGAGGCCCTGGAGGCGGAGGGGTACGTCTACTCCGTCCCTGGCAAGGGCTCCTTTGCCGCCCCCAACACGGGGGTGGACGAGGGGCGGAAGGACGGGCTGCTCCAGACCTTCGACCAGTCGGCGGGGGAGCTGCTGTTCCTGGGGGTGAGCGGCGAGGCGCTGTGGGCCCGCATCCGGGCATTGGAAGGGGGAGAGACGACATGATCAAGGTAATCAACGTGGTAAAGACCTTCGACGGCTTCCGGGCCCTGGACGGTCTCACTATGACGGCGGAGAAGGGCTCCATCTACGGTCTGGTGGGCCCCAACGGAGCGGGCAAGTCCACCATCCTGCGGCACATCATGGGCATCTACCGCCCGGACTCGGGCTCGGTGCTGGTGGACGGCGACCAGGTCTATGAGAACCCGGCGGTGAAGTCAAAGATTGCCGCCATTCCCGACGACCTGTACTATTTCAACTCCGCCTCCACCAAGGACATGATGCACTTCTACCGGGGCGTCTACCCCAGCTTCGACGTGAAGCGGTACAAGGCCCT
>CATKHE010000173.1 GCA_949747935.1 uncultured Eubacteriales bacterium | reverse complement strand
CCTGCGGTCGGAGTACAACGTGGAGCTGTACAAGGAGGGCCTGCCCTTCGAGTATCTGCGGTGGATCGTCAAGGAGGACGAGGACGCCCCGCCTCTGAAGGAGGAGGACCTGCTGCTCCCGGGCGACGCCAAGCTGGTGGAGGACTACAAGGGCAATCAGCTGCTTCTCTTCGCCTCCCAGTGGTCCATCCAGTGGGTGACGGAGCGGAACAAGGGACTCAAGCTGGCCGAGTTCGGCGGCGCGAAGTTTTAACAGGAAAGGGTCCGCCGGGCCCTTTCTTTTTTGCGCTGTTCGTGATATACTGCCCTTTAACGTCAAAAACCGGGCGCGCCTTAGGCCCAGCTGGCTGAGGCGCAGATTTGATTGGAGGAAAACAGCTTGTCCCAGTCCCACAGAAGCGAGGAGGCGCTGGCCAGTGCTCCCGTCGGCCCGCTGATGGTGAAGCTGGCCCTGCCTGCGGTGGCGGCCCAGCTCATCAACATGCTGTACAACATTGTGGACCGCATCTATATCGGCCACATCCCGGAGGTGGGGCGCACCGCCCTCACCGGCCTGGGGATCACCTTCCCCATTCTCATGCTCATCTCCGCCTTTACCGCCTTTGCCGGTATGGGGGGAGCCCCCCTGGCTTCCATCCGTCTGGGGGCGGGAGACCGGGAGGGAGCGGAGAAAATTTTGGGCAACTCCACCACCCTGCTGCTCATCCTGGCCGCCGTGCTCACCACCGTGTTCACCATTATCAAGGAGCCTGTCCTGATGGCCTTCGGCGCCTCGGAGGATACCATCGGCTACGCTCTGGACTACATCTCCATCTACCTGATGGGCACCGTCTTTGTCCAGCTGGCCCTGGGCCTCAACGCCTATATCACCGCCCAGGGGCAGGCCCTGGTGGCCATGGCCTCGGTGCTCATCGGGGCGGTGCTGAACATCCTGCTGGACCCGCTGTTTATCTTCGCCCTCCACATGGGGGTGAAAGGTGCGGCCCTGGCCACCATAATTTCCCAGGGGGTGAGCGCCTGCTGGGTAGTGAGCTTTCTCTGCTCCAAACGGTCCGGCCTGCGCATCCGCCGCAAAAACATGGGACTGGAGCTCAGGGTGATAGGCAGCATCGCCTCTCTGGGAATCGCCCCCTTCATCATGCAGTCCACCGAGAGCCTGGTGACGGTGGTCCTCAACTCCGGCCTGCAATTCTACGGCGGCGACCTGTATGTGGGCACCGTCACCGTGATGCAGAGTGTGATGCAGATGGTGGTCATGCCCGTCCAGGGCGTCACCCAGGGGGTCCAGCCCATCATGAGCTACAACTTCGGGGCCAAAAACTACGCTCGTGTGCGGCAGGTCTTCCGCCTGCTGCTGCGCACCACCCTCACCGTCACCGTCACCGCCTGCGTGCTGGTGGCCCTCTTCCCCCGCCCCCTGGCCCTCGTCTTCAACGACGACCAAGAGCTGGTGGAGCTGGTGGGGAAGGTCATGCCCATCTTCTTCGGGGGTATCTGGGCCTTCGGGGCGCAGATGGCCTGTCAGTCCGCTTTTATGGCCATGGGTCAGGCCAAAACCAGCCTGTTCCTGGCCCTGCTGCGGAAGGTCATCCTGCTGGTGCCCCTGGCCATCGTGCTGCCCCTGGTCACCCACAACGTGATGGGCATCTATGTGGCCGAGCCGGTGGCCGATATCCTGGCCTCCGCCACCACACTGACTCTGTTCCTCCACAAGCGGAAAACTCTGCTGCCGGAGGAGGAAAAATAGGAGCGCGGGCGATCGGGCGCGAACGAAAGATGGGGGAAGGAAATGGACCTTTTGCTGGCCTTTGGGATATTTCTGGCCTGTGTGGCGGGGTGTATGGGGCGGGGCCTGTCCCTGTTCTGGGCCCTGCTGGTGGGATTTGTCTGCTTTTTCGCGGTGGGAGTCCGTCGGGGCACGCCGGCCTGGGCCCTGCTGAGGATGGCGGCGGGAGGGCTGTCTACCGCCGGTAAGACGATCCACATCCTGCTTCTGCTGGGGCTGCTCACCGCCCTGTGGCGGGCCGGCGGGACAGCGGCCTTTTTTGTCTGGGCGGGGGTCCGGCTGATCACGCCGGAGACCTTTGTGCTGGCGGCCTTTTTGCTGTCCGCCGTGTTCAGCCTGGCCTTTGGAAGCTCCTTCGGCGTGGCGGGAACGGCGGGCGTGATATTAATGACCATCGCCCGGAGCGGCGGCGCCAATCTGGCCGTGACGGCGGGGGCGGTCATGTCCGGCATCTATGTGGGGGAACGGCTGTCTCCCGCTTCCTCCGCAGCAGCCCTGACGGCGGCGGTGGCCGGGGTGGACCAGCACGACTTTCAGATCCGTATGTGGAAGACTACCCCCGTTCCGTTGCTGCTCACCCTGCTGCTCTATGGGGCGCTGTCGGTTATATACCCCATTCAGCGGGTGGACGCCCAGGTGACGGCGGCGCTGGAGAACGGATTTTCCCTGGTATGGCCCGTAATGCTGCCCGCTGCGGTCCTGCTGCTCCTGCCCTGGTTCCGTGTGGGGGCTGGGGCGGCCATTCTGGCGAGCTGCGCGCTGGCCGCCGGGTGCGCCCTGTTTGTCCAGCACCTCCCGCCGGGGGAGCTGCTCCAGGCCTGTGTGCTGGGCTACCGCCCCGCTCTGCCGGAACTGGCCGAGCTGATGTCAGGCGGCGGCCTGATCTCCATGGCCGGCGTGGTGCTGATCGTGATTCTGTCCTGCGCTTACTCCGGGATGTTCAGCGGCACAGGGCTGCTGGACCCGGTGACCGGCCGGGTGGAGGCACTGGCGGGACGGATCGGCCTGTTTGGGGCGCACGCGGCGGTATCCCTCGGTTCCTGCGCGCTGTTCTGCAATCAGACGGTGGGCATCGTGATGAGCGGACAGCTTTTGGAGCGGGAGTATCCGAAGCGGGGGCTGTCCGACCTGGACCTGGCGGAGAACATCGGGAACTCCGTCATCAATCTGGCGGCGCTGCTGCCCTGGTCCATCGCAGCGAGCGTCCCCTTCGCCGCCCTGGAGATGGGGACGGAGATACTGCCCCTGTCCTTTTATATCTATCTGGTCCCCCTGTGGGCCTGGATTCGGTCGGAGAGGGCGGCCAAAGGGAAAAAATTGGGAACAAATTGCGGAGCTTCCAAAAAGTGATTGAGATTTTGAAGCGTTTCCTGTATGATAGTACTGTTACCCACCGGGCGGGGCCCGGTCACGGGCCGGGGAGAGCGAGGCCCAGAAGCAAAGGAGAAAAAGATGAAATTCCATATTGTCACCGACAGCTCCTGTGATTTGGGGCGGGAGGAAACAGAGCGGCTGGACATATCCATGGTATCCTACTATGCGGCCTTCGAGGATGAGGTGTACTTTCGGGAGGAGCGGGACATCTCCACCCACCGGTTCTATGAGATGATGGCGGAGCGCCCCGGGGTGTTTCCCAAGACCTCCATGCCCACCATGGAGGACTACCTGGAGGCCTTCCGGCCCGCCGCGGCCCGGGGCATGCCCATCCTGTGCATCTGCCTCAACGCCCGGTTCAGCGGCTCCCTTCAGTCGGCGCGCAACGCCGCCGAGGAGCTGCGGGAGGAGTTTCCCGGCGTCAGGGTGGAGGTGCTGGATTCCACCCTGGCTACTGTGCTTCAGGGCCTGCTCGTCCTGGAGGCGGCGGAGCTTCGGGACAGGGGCTGCGCCCTGGAGGAGGCGGTGGAGCGGCTGAAGTCCGTCCGGCCCACCGGCCGCATTTTCTTTACCACCGGGGACCTGGAATATCTCCATCACGGGGGCCGCATCGGCCGGGCGGCGGCGGCTACGGGGGCCCTGCTGAAGGTAAAGCCCCTCATCGGATACCAGGATGCAGAGCTGGTCTCCGACGGCATTGCCCAGGGGCGGAAAAAGTCGATGGCCAAGGTGCGGGAGCTGTTTTTCCGCTATTTGAAGCGGGAGGGAATTGATCTGGCAGGCTACCGGGTCGCCACCGGCTTCGGGCTGGACCGGGAGGAGCACCAGGCTTTTGCCCAGGAGGTGTATCAGGGCCTTCTGGAACTGGGCTGGGACCGGCCCGAGGTGAAGCGCCCCTGTCAGATCGGGGTGACCATCGGGGTCCATACCGGCCCCACGCCCATCGGCGTGGGCCTGCTCCGCCGGGCATAAGAGAACATGAGCCACCCCCGGTCCCCCAGGGCCGGGGGCGTGTCGCGTCCCGGGGTGAGGGACTGTATCCAGAATCCGCCGACGGAGGGAAACTTTGTAACGGTTTTGTCACTTGAAATTTGTCGGAGATGTGCTATCCTAAATAGGAGCGATTTCGACAGGGCCGGGCATGGGCCATTGGAGGTGTTTTCATATGTTCCACGGTTATCGGGGAAAGCACAGCAGGTCCTCCGGAGGAGAGAGGACGCTGCTGGCCGCCGGTATTCTGGCCGCACTGCTTCTGACCGCGGCGGCTGTTTTTCTTCTGAAGGGAAAGGAGCCGCCGCCGGACGACCAGGGACCGGTCCAGCAGGTGGGCGGGAGCGCGGTCATTCCTGACGGCCCCGGAGAGCCTCAGACACCGCCCGAGGAGCCGGACGTCTCCCCGGATGTGAGTGTGCCGGAGGTCCCGGCCTATGACTTCTCACAGCCCGCCCCGGAGCGGGAGGCGGTGGACAACAGCTATTTCAGTGACGCCGCCTTTGTGGGCGATTCCCGCACCGACGGCTTCATGCTGTACAGCGGGATTGGGACCGGGAAAAACCTGACCTCCAACGGCCTGTCCGTTTTCAGCCTGCCCACCAAAAAGGCGCTGACCATTGGAGGGGAGAAGTACACTCTGCTGGAGGCCCTGGCCCTGGAGGAGTACGGTAAGGTCTATATCTCCCTGGGGGTGAACGAGCTGGGCTATGGCAACAACGACCGCTATTATGAGAAGTACAGTCAGGCTGTGGACGAGATCCGCCGACTTCAGCCGGCGGCCATTATCTACATACAGGGGCTGATCCCTGTGAATGAGAAGCAGCTTGAGGATTACAACGGCAACAAGTACAACCTGACCAATGAACATCTGCGGGTTTACAACGACCTGATGCGAAGAGTGGCCGAGGAGAAGCAGGTGGTCTATCTGGACCTGTACGCCGAGTTTGTGGACGAGAACGGCGGGCTGCCCGAGGGGGTCAGCCGGGACGGCGTCCATCTGGGGAAGGACGCATGTAAACAGTGGCTGGCCTATCTCCAGACCCACACGGTGGACTACGACACCCTGTATCCCGACGGGCCGCCTGCGGCAGAGCCGGATACGATGACTGATAATGGGAGTGGACAAGCATGAAAAAAGTAATGACAGCGGTCCTGGCCCTGGCGCTGACCTTGGAACTGACCGCCTGCGGCAGGGGAGATCAGAACGACGCTCCGCCCCTCTATGAGACGGGCCATGTGGAGGCCATGGCGGAGGCGGGGGCCTTCTCCGAGGAACTGGAGGAGCTGGACAGCGACACCGCCTTTGTGCTGTACCGGCTGTCGGACTGCGGGCTGGACCGGGAGGACCTGAAGGAGTGCGCTGTCCTGCGTTCCGCCGGGGCCACTTGCGAGGAGGTAGCGGTGCTGGTGTTCACCAGCGCGGACAAGGCAAAGACGGCCGAGAGTGCCCTGAAGGACTATATCCAGAGCCAGATCGACAGCAACACCGACTATCGGCCTGACGAGATTCCCAAGCTGGAGGAGGCCTTGGTGGACCGGCGGGGGGAGAGCGTCCTGCTGGTAGTGGCCAGCGACTTGGACGCGGCGAAACAAGCGGTGGAGTAGAGGAGGACAGCGCATGATGGACCAGAAAGAAATTTTAAGCCGGGTGGATCACACCATCCTCACGCCCACAGCCTCGTGGGAGCAGGTCAGGACTGTGTGCGACGAGGGCAGGGAGCTGGGGACAGCCAGCGTCTGTATTCCGCCCCGCTTTGTGAAGCGGGCCAACGACTACGTGGGCGGCAGCCTGAAAATATGTACCGTGATCGGCTTCCCCAACGGCTATTCCTCCCCCGAGGTGAAGGTCTTTGAGACAGAGGACGCCATCCGGAACGGAGCCGACGAAATCGACATGGTGATCAGTCAGGGACTGGCCAAATCGCGGGACTGGGAGGGCGTGCTGGCTGAGATCCGGGCGGTGAAGGCCTCCTGTAAGGGCCGCATTTTAAAGGTGATTATCGAGGCATGCAACTTCAACTGGGAGGAGAAGCTCACCCTTTGCCGGGTGGTGTCCATGTCGGGAGCCGATTTCATTAAAACCTCCACCGGGTTTGCCGCCGGCGGAGCCACCCTGGAGGACGTCCGCTTTCTGCGGGAGCACATCAGTCCCGACATGAGAGTGAAGGCCGCCGGGGGCATTCGCACCTTTGAGCAGGCGCAGGCCATGCTGGAGGCTGGGGCAGACCGGGTCGGAGCCAGCGCGCTGGCCGCACTGGCTTGGCAGTGAGCGCCCCTTTGGCGCGTTTGGGGGATTACAGCGTGAATTTAAGAAACTGTATTCACAAAGGCAAAAGAATGTGATAAAATAATGGCATGGAAAAACAGAAAGGGCAGTCGTATCCCAACAACAACTTAAGGAGAGCTGGCGTACTGCACAAAAAGTGGAGAAATATTTTATAAAACTAGCACATTGACAAATGGTGCAGTTTAATTCGGTGAGTTGTACAACTATTCTTGCTTTTTACCCGATTATCTTTGTTTTTTACTATTGGTTAATATAATCAAAAGCACAATAGGAAAGCGAAGGAGGGAATGATGGAATGAAGAAAAGGTGCCGTATACCGATGATTTTGCTGGCGGTGGCTCTGTTTTTGGGGTTGTCCTGGCCAATGCCGGCATCGGCGGCCACCTTATATTTCACCGCTGTTAATGACAGTGTAGCGCCGTTGACTTCAGACACCATGCCTCTCTGGTTTGGTGGAACGCTCTATGTGCCATACAGTGTTTTTGACGGAAATCTCAACGGCGTTGGCGTAGGATTGGGGCTCTATACCAGCTACAACCGGAGCAGTGGAACAGTCACTCTTTTCAATCTGCGGCAGATGCTGGTATTTGACTTGAATAACGGGACCTGCCGGGACGATATGACGGGGACTGTCTATGTATCCCGTGCCATTATGCGCAACGGGCGGCCCTACCTGGCATTGAATACTGTGTGTTCTTTTTTTGAACTGGAGTACAGCTACAGTCTGCTGCCTAATATCCCCCAGAGTTATCTGGTACGCATTAAAAGCGTTGATGCGGTGATGAATGACAGCGATTTTATTGATGCGGCCAAAACGCCGCTCAACAACCGTCTGCGGGAGTATACACAGAGCCTTAATCCAGCAGAGAGCACCGACCCGGTGGAACCGGTCAATCCCCCTGCGCCGCCCGTCAGCCCCATTGCTCCCAGCCAGGAAGACGAGAGCGACACGACAGCTTATCTGGCCTTTCGCTGCAAGAAGGCTGACGGACTGGAAAGTGTTTTAGGTGTGCTGAATGGAAACAGCCGTTGCGCTGTATTTTTTCTGACACCTCAGCTTTTGGAAGAGGAAGGAGATTTGATCCGTCAGATCCTGGGTACGGGGCACAGTATTGGTATTCTGGTCGAAAATGGAGAGAATACCCAGGAAGAGCTGGGGCGGGGGAATCGGGCTTTGGAACGGGCAGCGCATACCCGCGCGACATTAGCCTGCGTCCCAGACGGGCAGAGGACCGCACTCGAAGGTGAGGGATGGGTATGTTGGAAGGAGACAGTTCTGCTTCGCCCCAGCGATACGGTAAACTCAACCTCTTTTGCCTCAAATACTGTCAGACAGCTGGGGAAACAGAAGCAGCCGGTCTGTCTTACTTTGGAGGGAGAAAAAAACGCTGCCCGGGTACTGCCCGCCCTGCTGCGGCATTTGGACAGAGAAAACTATATTGTCTCCATTCCTGTGGAGACGATGCTGTGAGAAAACCGCCGGCACCGCCGGCGGTTTTCAGCCGTTCTCCGGCGGACGGAGGTTTTGCGCGGCTTTTTGCATTTTCAGATACTCCCTCGAAAAAGAAACTATTGCAACTGAAGGACAAAACGGATATAATATGTGGGCTGACTTGGAAAAATAAGAGGAAAGAGGAAGCCGCTATGAAATTAGGTATTTTGGGTCTGCCCAATGTGGGCAAAAGTACCCTGTTCAACGCCATTACCAATGCCGGCGCAGAGAGCGCCAACTATCCCTTCTGTACAATCGACCCCAATGTAGGCATGGTGGCGGTGCCCGATGCCCGGCTGGACTGGCTATCCGAGATGTATCACCCCAAAAAAACCACCCCGGCTGTGATCGAGTTTGTGGACATCGCCGGTTTGGTAAAGGGGGCCAGCCGGGGTGAAGGGCTGGGCAACAAGTTTCTGGGCAACGTCCGGGCCACCGATGCCATCGTCCATGTGGTGCGCTGCTTCGATGACGACAATATCATCCATGTGGATGGTTCCACCGATCCCCTCCGGGACATGGATACCATCGACCTGGAGCTGATCATGGCAGACCTGGAGATGGTGGAGCGGCGCATTGAAAAGGCCAAAAAGGCTGCGAAGGGAGACAAGAAATTTCTTCAGGAGGCGGAGGATTTTGAGGGGCTACGCACATGGCTCAACGACGGGAAGTCTGCCCGGAGTTATCCTGATGTGGACATTGCCGCTGAGTATCCCGACTGTGAGCTGCTGTCTTTGAAGCCCGTCATCTACGCCGCCAATCTGGACGAGGATGGATTGGCTGATCCGGGTAGCGTGGAGTATTACCGCCAGGTGGAGAGCCGAGCCAGGGAGCAGGGAGCCCAGGTAATCCCCGTGTGTGCCAAGCTAGAGGAGGAGATCGCCCAACTGCCCGCCGAGGAGAAGCAATTGTTTCTGGACGACCTGGGCATTGCTGAGAGCGGTCTGGACCGGCTGGTGAGGGCAAGCTACACCCTGCTGGGCCTCATCTCCTACCTGACCTCCGGCGAGGACGAGTGCCGGGCCTGGACCATCACCCGGGGAACCAAGGCCCCTCAGGCGGCGGGTAAAATCCATTCCGATTTTGAGCGGGGCTTCATCCGGGCGGAGGTGGTCTCCTATGAGGACCTGGTGGCCTGCGGCACCATGGCCGCTGCCCGGGAAAAGGGTCTGATCCGTTCCGAGGGGAAGGACTACGTGGTCCAGGATGGGGATATTATTCTGTTCCGGTTTAATGTTTGACTGCTCTGCCTTTTGTAACATACATGCGGACCGTTTCAAAATAAGGAGTGCATTTGTTTGAATATTTATTTTGACCTCTTCCTCACGTTCGCCAAGGTAGGGGTGTGCACCTTTGGCGGAGGCTACGCCATGCTGCCCATCCTCCAGCGGGAGGTGGTGGAAAAAAAGGGATGGGCCACCGACGAGGAACTCACTGACTATTTCGCTGTGGGCCAGTGTACCCCCGGCATTATCGCCGTCAATACAGCCACCTTTATTGGCTACAAGCACAAGGGCATTTCGGGGGGAATTCTGACCACTCTGGGGGTGGTGTTTCCCTCTTTGGTCATCATCACTGCAATTGCCGCCTTTCTATCCAATTTTGCCGATATCCCGGTGGTGCGGCACGCATTGACTGGTATTAACGCCGCAGTGGTGGCTTTGATCGCTTCCAGCGTGCTGAAGCTGGGAAAGTCTACTCTGAAAAATGGGACGGCCATTGCTATTTTCCTGTGTGTGCTGGTATTGGCTGTGTCGGGGAATCTGGTCAGCTTCGACACTGGGGCCTATGGAGTGCTGGGGAAAGCGATGGAACTGATTACCTCTCCTGCTGTGCTGATTGTGCTGGCCGGGGGCGTGGGCTGGCTGATTAAGGGCATCTTTGGGGCAAAGAAAGGCGGTGAGGGGAAATGACTTTTCTGCGGCTGTTTTTTGAATTTGCCAAGGTGGGCCTCTTTGCCGTGGGCGGTGGGCTGGCCACCATTCCGTTCCTCCAGGATATGGGGGTGCGGACGGGCTGGTTCACCAACGCCGACCTGACAACCATGATCGCTGTGTCTGAATCCACCCCGGGCCCCATGGGGGTGAACATGGCTACCTATGTGGGCTTCCAGACGGGCAGTCTGGCTGGCGGGCCGCTGGGGGGCGCGGCGGGTGCTATACTGGCCACTTTGGGTCTGATTACTCCGTCCGTCATTGTGATTATCATTATCGCTGGATTTTTGCAGAAGTTTCGACAGTCCAGAACAGTGGACGCCGTCTTTTCCGGGCTGCGTCCCGCCTCCACGGCCTTGATTGCCGCCGCCGGACTGAGCGTAGCCCTTTCGGTGTTGGCTTCTGTGGGCGGCGCGGCGGAGCACACTTTTGTAATCCATTGGCCAGCTGTGATTCTGTGTGCAGCGGTATTTGTGTGTATGCGGTATACTCCGTTGAAAAAGCTCCACCCCGTGGCGTTTATTGCCGCCGCAGCCGTGATTGGTGCAGTGTTTCAATTTTGACAGCAACAAAGGACTGTACCGAACCAGTAAAAACGGACAATAGACAAAAGCCCCCTGATGTAGGAAAATAAGACTATGCACCGCCCCAGGTTGAGTGGACAGTACAAAAAGGCCCCTGGGTAGGAAGAATGAAGTTTTAAGCGGAGAGGCGTCGCGCATGCGGCGTCTCTCCAGTTTTCAACTGGATACGTTCATAATTATAAAACTGGATAAATTCATCTATGAGCTCCCTGGCTTGCTGGAAAGATTTTATTTTTTGGCGGTAAATACACTCTGTCTTGAGAATGGGGAAGAAATTTTCCGCCATTGTGTTGTCATAACAGTTTCCTCGTCTTGACATCGAGGGTGTAATACCATATTCTTTAGTCAGGTCAAAGTATGCTTGGGATGTGTACTGACTGCCTTGGTCGCTGTGGAGCTGCAATCTCCCAGCGGCCACTTTTTCTTTTCTCTTTGCAAGCCGTATGGTATCCAACACCAGGCTTACTGTTTGTTGAGTGGCCATCTTGTAAGCTACAATACTGTTGTTATAGAGGTCCCGGATCATAGACAAATAGAGGACACTCTGCCAAGTGTGGGTATAAGAAATATCTGTGACCCATTTCCGGTTAGGATGATCCGCCTAGCTCAGTGTTTTGGTTTTTCAATTCCTCATATTCCGCACAGGAAATCATAATAGTTTTCGTGCTCCTTGTTTCTATTTTTTGCTCTTTTATAATTCTAATTATACTATAGATCCAAGTAAAAATCCAATGTTTTCAAGCTTCTTCCTCTATTTATGCCAGCCGTAATCCGGTCACCGAATCTCTTAACTTGATGACATTGCCCTCCCGGTACAGTCCATTGATCCAGTCTTTCCGACTCTATAGTTGCTCATTATATTGTAATATCTTTATTTTGAATACTCCCGGAAACATATGTTCTTTTGATTTTAGCTTGTCTTTTCCAGGACAAACTGTTATAATAACAGCAAAGATGATTCTATAATGGGGAGGTGGGCCCTTGGAGGCACCCATTTATCACCTGGAAGGGGTGGTGAAGGCAAAAGAGGAGAACATGGAGGACTTTGTAGGCCCATTGGATCTGATTCTCCACCTGCTGAGCAAGAATAAGCTGGAGATTAAGGACATCCAAATCGCTCTCATTCTGGACCAGTATATGGAGTGGATGAATCAGCGGCGAGAGCTGGACCTGGAGGTGGCCAGCGACTTTGTGACCATGGCCTCCCACTTGGTTTATATCAAGACCCGGATGCTGTTGTCCATCAACGACGAGGAGGCTATGAGCGAGATGGAACAGCTCATCGCCACTTTGGAGGCCCACCAGCGCAACGAGAACTATTTGAAGATCAAGGCGGTAGTCCCCGCGCTGGACAGTCGCTATCAAATCGGCCGGGACTACCTGACCAAGGTGCCCGAGGCGGTCCAGCCCGATAAGGTATACCGCTATGTCCACGACAGGAAAGATTTGCTCAAGGCTATGACCGATGTACTGGGCCGGCTGGACAACAAGCTGCCCCCGCCGGTGTCCGCCTTTCAGGGCATCGTGGGCCGGGAGCCCTACCCCGTGGCCGACAAGGCGGGGGAGATCATCAAGCGACTGATCACCTTCGGTGTCACCCGATTCCGGGCGCTGTTTAAGGGCAGCCGCAGCCGGTCAGAGGTGGTGGCTACCTTTTTGGCGGTGCTGGAGCTGTGCAAAAACCGCCGCCTGCTCCTGGCCGGGACCGAGACCGACTGCACCGTTACCTGCACCCGGGAGGAGGGTGCGGTGGAGTTCACGTCGGAAAATTATTAATGAAAGAGGGTGCCCCCGATGGAGGTAAAAGAACTGGAATCCGCCCTGGAGGGGGTGCTGTTCGCTGCCGGGGAGCCGGTGCCGGTGGAGCGGCTGTGCCTTGGTCTGGAGGTGGACCGGCCTACCCTGGACGCGGTGGCCCAGCGACTGATGGACCGTTACAGCTACGATCGCCGGGGTATCCGTCTGGTGCGGCTGGATACCAGCTATCAGCTGTGCTCCGCTCCGGAGTTTGCCTGCTATGTCCGTAAGACGCTGGAGAGCCGCAAGCCTGCCCGGCTGTCTCAGCCGGCGCTGGAGGTGCTGTCCATCATCGCCTACTACCAGCCTGTCACCCGGGCCTATGTGGATCAGGTGCGGGGGGTAGACAGCTCCTACACCATGGGCCTGCTGCTGGAGCGGGAGCTTATCGAGGAGGCGGGCCGTCTGGCCGTTCCAGGCCGGCCGGTGCAGTTTAAAACTACCAAAAACTTCCTGCGTTCTTTCGGACTGTCCAGCTTGGAGGAGCTGCCCGAGCTGCCCAGTCAGTCTCAGGAGGGCAGCCAGATGGCATTGGAGCTGGAGGCCAGCCTCCAACGTCTCCGGGAGGCGGAAACGTTGGAGGAGGAGCCTGAAGTTCGGCCGGCCCCCCCGGCGGAGGGGGCGTGAGGGCCCTGTATATCCTGGCCGCCGTGATTCTGGTCCTGTTTCTCGTTGGACAGGTCCGGGTGGGCGGCCGGGCGGAGTTCAACGCCGGGGGCTTTTTTCTGTGGATCAAGCTGGGGCGGTTTCATATCAAGCTCCTCCCGGCAAAGCCCAGGGAGAAGAAACCTGAGAAGCCCCAAAAACCCAGGAAAAAGAAGGAACCCAGGAAGCCCAAAAAAGAGAAGGAGCCTGCCACCCTTCCGGAGAAGGTGGGCGGAGCACTGGAGTACGCCCAGACCCTGCTCCCTGTGGTGCTGGAGGCGGCGAGGGGCATGTGGCGGGGCCTGCGGGTGGATGTACTGGAGCTGGAACTGACGGCTGGTGGAAGCGACCCAGCGGACACGGCTATGCTCTACGGCCAGGCCAACGCCGTCCTGGGGGCGCTTTGGTATCCGCTGACCAAGGCGTTCCATGTAAAGGACGGCACCGCCCGAGTGAAGCTGGACTTCGACGCCCCAGGCATGACGGTGTATGGTACGGCGGCCTTGTCCATCAAGATTGGGACGGCGGTCTGGATTGGCCTGCGGGCAGGGGTAAAAGCCCTGTTTGGAGCACTTGCCGCAAAAAAGCGGCTGAAATTAAAACGACAGCAGAGAAAGGCGGCATGACCTATGGAACAGGAGAAAAAGAATTCTCTCGGCGAGCTGATGAAGATTACCATGGAGCATATTAAGACGATGGCGGACGCCAACACCATTATCGGCACCCCCATTCACGCGGAGGGGGTCACCCTGATCCCGGTGTCCCGGATGTCCTTCGGGATGGGGGGCGGCGGCTCGGAGTTCACCACCAAATCCGGAGCCCCCAAGGAGGGCTTTGGCGGCGGCAGCGCCGCCAGCGCCAAGCTGGAGCCGGTGGCCTTTCTGGTGGTCCGGGAAGACGGGAACGTGAAGCTTCTCCCCGTGGCCCCGCCCCCCGCCACCACTGTGGACCGTGTCATTGAGACGGTGCCCGAGGTGGTGGACAAAGTGACCGGTTTTATCGAGAAGCAGCAGGAGAAGAAGGCGCAGAAGGAAGCCGAAGGGGACTTCGCTGAATAAAATATTTCCTGGAAAGAAAGGTCAAAAGCCGCTCCATACTAATGCTATCGACTGAAAAGAAGGTGGTAAAATGAAGCGGTTTTTTTCCGTTCTGTTGGTCGGGACGCTGGTGTGGCGCGCCCTGCCCGCCGTTCGGGCGGAGGGGAGCGCCCTGCCCAAAATCTCCGCCGCCAGCGCCATAGTGATGGACGCCGGTACCGGCCGGGTGCTCTGGGAAAAGGAGGGGCACACCCGCCGGCTCATTGCCAGCACTACCAAGCTGATGACTGCCCTGGTGGCCCTGGAGTCGGGGCACAGCCTGGAGGAGGTAGTCACTGTCGCCCCTGAGTGGGCCGGGGTGGAGGGCTCTTCCATCTACCTGCGGCCGGGGGAGGAAATTACCCTGGAAGCCTTGCTCTACGGGTTGCTCCTCCGCTCAGGGAACGATGCCGCCCTTGCCATTGCCGGCCACTGCGGAGGGACGGTGGAGGATTTTGTGGCTCAAATGAACCGGAAGGCCCGGAAGCTGGGAATGAAGGACACCGGCTTTGCCAACCCCAACGGCCTGGATGCGGAGGGCCACCATTCCACTGCCTACGACATGGCTCTCCTGGCCCAGGCTTGCTTGGAGAATAAGACGATGGCTGAAATTGTCTCCACCAAGTCTATCACCCTGGGCACCCGTACCTTCACCAACCACAACAAGCTGCTGTGGCGGTATGAGGGCTGTGTCGGCCTGAAAACTGGTTTTACCAAGGAGGCGGGCCGGACCCTGGTCTCCGCCGCCCGGCGGGACGGCATGACTTTGATCTGCGTCACCCTCAATGCGCCCAGCGACTGGGCGGACCACGCCGCCCTCTTTGACTGGGGCTTTGCCAATTATGAGGCCAGGACCTTGTCCAGGATGGGGGAGCAGGTGGGGCAGCTGCCCATAACCGGTGGACTGACCCCCGTCTGTCCTGTGGAGACAGGAGCGGACCAAACAGCCGTCCTGGCCCCCGGAGAGAAGCTGGAGGCGGTCTGGAAGCTGGCGGAGACGCCCCTCACCGCCCCGGTAGCCGAGGGGGTCCAGGTAGGTGAGCTTATATATTATGTCAATTCTGAAGAGCTGACCAGGGTGCCGTTAGTAACTGGCCGGGATATTTCTGATATTTCAGCGCCGAAGAGAGGAGGCTGGCTGTGGAGGAACGTATTCAAAAACTGATCTCTGCCTGCGGGCTGGCCTCCAGAAGGGCGGCGGAGGGGTGGATCACCGCCGGACGGGTAACTGTCAACGGAGAGAAGGCCCATCTGGGAGACCGGGCGGACCTGGACCGGGATACCGTTCTGGTGGACGGACGGCCCCTCGACCCCGGCGGCGGACGGACCTACCTCATGCTGAACAAACCCCGGGGTTATGTGACCACCCTGTCCGACGAGAAGGGGCGGAAGACCGTCTCCGACCTGGTGGCCGGCTGCGGAGTCCGGGTCTGGCCGGTGGGCCGGCTGGACATGGATTCGGAGGGGCTGCTGATTCTTACTGACGACGGTGCCCTCACCCAGCGGCTGCTCCACCCCAGCCATGAGGTGGAAAAGGAGTATCTGGTGTGGGTGACAGGGAATGTCAACAGCGCCCTGCCCATTCTGTCCGCCACCATGGTGCTGGACGGGGAACAGCTGGCCCCCGCCCAGGTGCGCCGGGGCCGGGATAGCGGTGGGGTTCATCAGCTGTCTGTCACCATCCACCAAGGGAAAAACCGGCAGGTGCGGCGGATGTGCGCCCAGGCCGGATTGAGGGTGCTGCGCCTGAAACGGGTGCGGGAGGGGGCGCTGGCCCTGGACCGCTCCCTGAAGCCGGGGCAGTGGAGGCCCCTTACAGAGGCTGAGTTGCTCAGCCTGACCGGTCCGCTCAGTGGACAGTAGGAGATTCTTGCAGGAAAAATCTTGTTTTCTTGCAGGAATCTCTTGCTTTTTCCCTAAAAAGCGAGTATGATATAGCTCAATGAGCCAATCAGGAGGGTGAGAGCTGTGAATCAGGATATCCTGTCTGTCATCCAGGAGGGAATGCAGACCTTTTCCAAGGGACAACGGAAAATTGCAAATTTCATTTTGGAGTCCTACGACAAGGCCGCTTTTATGACGGCCAGCCGTTTGGGGAAAAAGGTGGGAGTCAGCGAGTCCACTGTAGTTCGGTTCGCCTCTGAGTTGGGATATGACGGCTATCCGGACATGCAGCGTTCCCTCCAGAAAATGATTCGGAACCGGCTGACTACTGTTCAGCGTATTGAGGTAGCCAAGGACCGGCTGGGCAACCAGGACCTGCTGTCTATGGTGCTTCAGTCGGACATGGAGAAAATACGCATGACCTTGGAGGAGTTGGACCGGGAGAGCTTCAACCGGGCGGTGGACGCCATCGTCTCCGCAAGGAAAATTTATGTGATCGGCGTACGTTCCTCCGCCTCTGTGGCCTCGTTTTTACATTTCTATTTCAACCTGATTTTTGACAATGTGACCTTGGTGTCCGCCAACACCGCCAGTGAGATTTTTGAAAGTCTCCTGCGAGTGGGGGAGAGGGATGTGGTCATTGGAGTCAGCTTTCCCCGGTACTCCAGCCGCACCGTTCAGGCTATGAGCTTCGCGCGGGACCGAGGAGCCACCACCGTCGCCATTACGGACAGTGAGGCCTCACCCCTGGCCCCTATCTCCACCTGCAGCCTGATGGCTCGCAGCGACATGGCTTCCTTTGTGGACTCCCTGGTAGCTCCCCTGTCTCTGGTCAACGCCCTGCTGGTGGCGGTCAGTCAGCGGAAAAATGATGAGTTGGCTCGTACCTTCCAGAATCTGGAGGAGATTTGGGAGGAGTACAATGTCTATGAGAAGGTGCCCGAATGAAGTGGCCTGATATCGTGGTAGTGGGCGGCGGGGCCGCCGGCATGATGG
>CATKHE010000172.1 GCA_949747935.1 uncultured Eubacteriales bacterium | reverse complement strand
GCACCCGCAGGGGCCGAGGTTCAAATCGGCTCCGCACTTGGCGCACAGCCCTTTGCAGTCGTCTGAGCAAAGGTTTTTGGTATCCATCGCGAGGATGAAAGCGGTTGATACCGCCTCGTCCAGATCCAACTCGGTGCCGTTCAGAAGGAGAATATCGTCGTTTTCCTCATTCTCCAGCTCTTGAGCCGCCAAGCTGTCCAGCACGACCACCTTTTCCCTGGAAAAGCTTTTCCCGCAGCGGTCGCACTGAAGGTCCAGAACAGAGCGTGCCGTTCCCTCCAGAAGCAGGGCGCCGGCGTGGTTAGTCACGCTGCCCTTGATCTCTACAGGGCGGACAACGGGCCGGATTCCGTAGAAGTCCTGCTGAGAAAGATCCAGCTGGAACTGAAACGTCTTTTTTGCGTCCGGGATGTGTATGATATCTCGCAGATCCAGACGCATGGCGTTCCTCCCCGGGGTGAGCCCCCATACTCGCAGAATGGTACGCAGGATATTATAAAGACTTTTCTTCCAAATGTCAAATGTTTTTCACAAATTTCTCCACGAAATTTATTGACACCGGGGGTGAAATATGGTGAAATATTTTGGACAAGTCCTTTGGAGGTACTCATGAAAGAATTTACCATCGGAAAGAACGACGCCGGTCAGCGGCTGGATCGCTGGCTGGCGAAAACCCTGCCCCTGCTTCCTGCGCCTTTGGCCCAGAAGTATATTCGGCTCAAGCGGGTGAAGGTGAATGGAAGGGGGAGCAGGCGGGATGTGCGCCTTAATGCGGGGGATATGCTTCAGCTGTATATCAACGATGAGTTTTTTGAAAAACCTACCCCGGAAAATGCCTTTTTGTCCCTCTATCAGCCTAAATTAAACATTCTTTATGAGAACGAGCATATTCTGCTGGCAGACAAGCGGCCCGGAATGGTGGTTCACCCCGACGAAAACGAGCGGGTCAACACCCTGCTTACCCACATCCAGGCCTATCTCTATCAGAAAAAAGAGTGGTCCCCCTACTGGGAGAACTCCTTCGCTCCCGCTCTGTGCAATCGCATCGACCGGAATACCGGAGGGATCGTCATCGCCGCCAAGACCGCCGAGGGTTTGCGGGTGATGAACCAGAAGATCAAGGACAGGGAGCTGGCCAAGTTCTATTTGTGCGTAATTTGTGGACGTATGTCTCCCGCTGAGGGGCGGCTGGAGGGATATATTTTCAAGGACGAGGTGAAAAAGCAGGTTTACGTCCGAAAAAAACCGGAGCCGGGGGCCAAGCTGGCTATTACGGACTATAAAACATTGGTGGTGAAGGACGGACTGTCTCTGGTGGAGTGCGACCTGATTACCGGCCGGACCCACCAGATTAGAGCCCAGTTTGCCGCCGCAGGTCACCCTCTCATCGGTGACGGCAAGTACGGCAGCGAGCGGGAAAACCGGAAATATGGCCGCCACGGTCAGGCGCTGTACTCCTATAAGCTCTCCTTCCGTTTCACCACCGAAGCCGGTCCCCTGGAGGCACTCAATGGCCGAACCTTTCAGGTGAAGGACGTGGAGTTTGTGAAGGAATTTTTTCCAAATCAGATGTAATCTCGATTGGGACCATCCTGATCGATCATGCAGGGAGGATACAAAAATGAGTCATTACGCGGTCTATCCATTTCTCTTCGGACAGCTTAAAATTGGCGTTGAAGACGGCGCCGTCACACTTCTGAAGCGGACGAACGAGCCTGCTTATGACGAGGGGCGGACGTCCCTGACCGATATGACATTCCAGCAGATTACGGAGTATTTGAACGGACAGCGGCGGGAATTTGATTTTCCATACCGGCTTCGGGGCACCGAATTTCAGCAGAAGGTGTGGCGGGCGCTGTGCGCGATCCCTTACGGTGAGACGCGCACCTATGGAGAGATTGCCGCTGCGGTGGGAAGCCCCAGGGCTGCCCGGGCTGTGGGCATGGCCAACCATGAAAATCCCATCTTGATTGCGGTTCCCTGCCATCGGGTTATCGGCGCAAACGGCAAGCTGGTGGGGTATGGCAGCGGTCTGGACATGAAGGAGGCGCTGCTTCGACTGGAGAAGGAGACCGCCCGGCGGGCGGAGGCACAGTAAATTTTGCTGCTTCAAAGGAGTGACCGGATATGCTCAAAACCTTTTTAGAACGGGCCGCTAATGATCAAAGCGTGTATATCACTGATGTTCGGGAGGCATTTCAGACGCATGGGACCCGACCTTTCCATCTCCATGTTGTGCTCTATGACAGATCTGTTCGTACATTTCCTTTGCTTCTGCCTGAGACAGAGGGGGTAGAGGAGCAAAAATTTGTGGAGGAGTATGTCTACGCAAGCGTCTATAATCTGCTCTCCTGCTTGGGCGGTTTGGCGATTGACGTTTATTTGGACAGGACAGACAGTGCTTGCACAGCATTGGCTGAGGGGCTGAGACAGGTTTTTCAATTGGAACGGGATAAAGCGGTCCGGAGCGGCTATGGCAAATGCCTGAATGTAAATGAACGTGTTTTGACCGCTCTCTTCGGGGGAGAGCAGAAGTTTTCCTTCGGCGTCCACGATGTGAGCGAAGAGCCGGCCGCCGGGTCCGTTTTGGCTGCGGCCGGAACGCCTGTCTTTGCGGAATTACCTGCCATGACCAAAAACAGGATGCTGCTGGGGATGGACATCGGCGGCACAGACGTGAAGCTCGCTGTCAGTGTGGACGGTCAGCTGGTCCTGTGTAAGGAATTTGACTGGTTCCCCGGCTCTTATTCCCGGGCGGAACAGATCACTGAGCCCTTACTTTTGCTGACTAGACTGCTGCGGGCGGCGGGCAGCCTGTATCGGGCGGGCCGTCAGGAGGAGATTGACCGGCGGGCGTTGGACAGACATGCCTCTCTGGCTGAAATGGAGCGGGGAGCGGCGGCGATGGAACAGGCTGCGGGGACAGATCTGCGGGGATTTGACGCCATCGGTCTGTGCTTTCCGGATGTGGTCATTCGCAGCCGCATTGTGGGCGGAGAGACGCACAAGACATTTGGACTGCGCTCCAACCCGAAACTGGACTATGAGGAGCAGTTTGCCAGAATTACCGCGCTGAACAGCGGCCTGGAGGAATACGTCATTGCGGGCGGACCGGTGATGAATACCAACGACGGGCCGATGGCTGCTTTTGCCGCTGCGGTGGAGGAGGCTGCCGGCGGAGGGGATGTGTCTCAGGGCTTCTTTGCCCATACCCTGGGGACTGAGCTGGGGGCGGGATGGGTCAGGCCCGATGGCTCTATTCCAGAGATTCCTCTGGAGGTATACAACTGTATTATTGACCTGGGCAGCGGCGCTCAGCGGAGATATTCCGCCGACGATGTGCGCAGCGTCAATAATCTGAACACCGGTCTTTCCGGCACGCTCCAGCGTTACACCAGCCAGTCTGGGGTGTTTCGGCTTGCGGCGCGCAGTCCGAAGCTGCTTCAGGAGGCGTTGGACAAGGGGATGTTTCGCTGGGAGGGGGAAGGGCTGGTTGTTCCCTCTCAGCCAGAGGACATGCGAAAGCCCTGTCTGGAGTATTTTATGGAACAGGCTGCCGCCGGACGGCCGGAGTGCCACAGGATTTTTCAGGAAATTGGGGAGTATCTGGCTGTTACATGGCGGGAGACCGACTATATTCTCCAGCCGGAGGCGAAGGACCGCACTCTGTTCGGGCGGTTGGTCAAGCTGCCGGCCTGCTTCCGGCTGATGTGTGAGGGGGCGGCCCGGCGGGAGCCCGGCCTGCGGCAGTTCGCCGCGGACGAGAATCTGGCTAATACGACTCTGATGCGGCAGCTGGCCGACAGCCCTGACTACACGGTGGCTCAATTTGCCCAGGCTGTAGGTGCCATTTACTATGGCTGTCTGGGTCTGACCAATTGCTGAAATGATAGACGGGGCGTCCATGTGGGAAACATGGGCGCCCTGCTCAATGGACGGAAAATTTCCGAGGTCCGGCTGTAACTGACAAGGACTTCAACCGACTGTCCGCAAAAAACAACCGACTGTCCCAAACCGGTAGACAGGGCGGGGAGGAGCGGCTATACTGGACAAAGGAGGGGGGAGCGTCCATGGAGGTTGAAATCAGGATAGAGCCCGGCCGGCAGGAGCCCAAGGTAATTATTCTGGCCGGGGAGGAGAGCGAGGAGCTGCGCCGTCTGGCGGAGAGCCTGCGTTCCGTGGCTATGGGGCCTGTTCCGGTGAGCAGGGGAGAGGAGAGACTGCTCCTGCCCCAGGGGGAGTTCCTCCGGTTCTACGCCGACGGGAAAACGGTGTCCGCCCAGACGGCGGGAGAGACCTTCACTGTCCGTCTGCGGCTGTATGAGCTGGAGGAGAAGCTGGATTCCGCTCGGTTTGTCAGAATTTCCAATGGGGAAATTATCAATCTGGACCGGGTCACGGCGGTGGATCTGTCCCTGTCAGGCACCATCTGCATGACCCTGGACGGGACGGTGAAGTCCTATGTTTCCCGGCGATATATGAAAAAAATCAAAGAGGCTCTGAACGCAGGAAGGAGAAACCGGCATGAAAAACCTGAATAAAGCCTGGGCGGTCAGAATTTTGGCCGGGAGTGCGCTGGGGCTGCTGGCCAGTATCGTCTTGGTGCCCTATTGGCTGGATACACGAAATATATCATCTATAGTGTGTCTGCTGTGCGCCGGTTTGGGCGGCGCGGCGGGGGCGGCTACCCTGCCTTTCGCCGACGACGGCAGAGCCCTGCTGCTGCGCTCGGGCGCCCACTTCGCGGTGACCTCCGCCCTGTTCCTCCTGCTGGCAGCCCAGTTCTACGGCTGGGACTGGGATGTCCTGCTGCTGCTGGAGGGGTTGCTGGCCGTGCTGTACGCCCTGATCTGGCTGGGGCGGTGGATCAGCTGGTATATGGAGGTGGTGCGGCTGCGCACCCTGCTGGGGCTGGATGCCGGACCGTCCCCCCTGAAGTGGCGGGAGACCCTGCCCTATCTGCCCTTTGTTCTGTTGCTGTGCGACATTCTGCCCCTAGTGCTGCGCTGGGTGGAGTATCAAATAAACGGCGGCTGGATTGATATCCCGGTCCTGTCTGCACTGATTCTGCCCTTTGTGCTGATGCCGGTGGGGGGCTTCTTCGCTGGGGTGTCGCTGGGCAAGCGGCGAGGGGTGTGCCCGCTGTACCCCTTGGCCTGCTTTGTGTGCTATCTGCACGTGCCGTCCCTGGTGTCTACCGCTGAACTGTTCCACTGCTTCCTGGTGGCCGCCCCCGCTCTGGGGGGCAACGTGCTGGGTTGGATGTACCGCCGGGCGGTGCCGAAGGAGACAACATAGACAACAGGCCCCGCCGGTCGGCGGGGCCTGTTCACATTAGGACAGCTGGAACTGCCCGGT
>CATKHE010000171.1 GCA_949747935.1 uncultured Eubacteriales bacterium | reverse complement strand
CCGGGAGGATGAGACAGCGGAGCTGTCCGGGCCCGCCGGAGGCGTCTTCTCCACAACCCGGCAGGACACAATATTGCCGCAGAAGATACAGATGAAGAATACCAGAGCCAAAAAGGGCAGCGGGGGCCGCTTCTTGGGTCCGGACATGATATTGCGGATACGCAACTCGATCTCCTTTGCCGACCCGGACAGCCCGGTGGAGAAGGGGGTGCGGGGCATGTTTTTGTTCATAGTGATTCTCCTATTTCAGACGGTTGATTTTCTCTTCTGTCAGGGGCATATGCTCCAGCTCCAGGGGCCGGGCGTCCCCCAGGATGGGCTCCAGCCACTCCAGATAGACCGACTGGTCCACCGCTATGTTGACGCGGCTTTCGCTGGTGTTGAGGTATTCATATGATGAGATCGGGTGAATGTAATAGAGAATACCCGCCCCGCTCTTGTCCTTTTCCGTGGGGAAGGGGGGCAGACTGTCCGGGTTGATGTCGGAGACCTGCTTTTCCCAGGCGGACAAATGGCCCGCCAGCTCATAGCTGTCCGACTCGGGCAGATAGCGGTAGAGGGAGTGGGGCCAGAAGGTATCCGTCCAGACCCCCTGGGCGTGGGAGTCGTCCTCGGTGAACGCCCCGTTGCTGTAGAAGGTGAAGGAGGGAAAGCCCTCGTGCTGGATGACCAGGGCGTTCTTGTAGTAATCCAGGATATAGCCCCGGTAGCCGGCGTAAATATTGGGTCGGGTGAGCAGGACCAGCTCCTCCCGCCCGTCTCCGTCCACGTCGGCCAGGGCGAAGGTGTTTTCTGACATATCCTCGAAGATCGCCTCACCGCCGTCGGGCAGGATAGAGCGGTAGAGCAGGTCCTCCAGGACCCGGACATAGGCCGCCCGGGCCTCCGGGTCGGGGACGGCGGCGGAGGGGAGCGGAGCGCGGACCTCAGCGTGGACCAGTTCGCTGTAGCTCCGGGGCCGGGACGGCTCCGAATCATAGTTGAAAAACAGGTCGGCAGTGAAGGCACCGGCACCGTTGTCTGTGCAGGCCTCCAGGGTGAAGCAGTCCGTCCGGGTTTCCGGGTCGGACAGCTCCCGGTTGGGTTTCAGGGAGAGGACCCGCCAGCCGCCGGGGTCGTTGGTGTACTCCACCAGCCAGCTCAGCGACTGGAAGTAGATGGGCATGGGCAGCTCCTCGGCGGAGCTGGAGTTACTCCAGAAGGTCTCCCCGTTCTCCAGCTGCCACATGGACCAGGGCTCGTCCTTGCCCCATTGGAAGTCCGGATTGACGGCGTAGACATCCACCCCGCCGGGGGCCATCAGAGCCAGATGGCCGGTCCAGAAATCCCGATACTTCTGACCGGCCGGGCTTTCCGGTTCTCGCACGTCCCCCTCTGCCGGCCACTTCCAGGTGAGGTCCTTCCCCTCCAGGCAGACCAGCCCCGCCTGACCGGTATACTGCCCGTTCTCCTGGCCGTTGAAGGTGTAGAGCAGACAGGGCTTCTCATCGACATACATGTCGACAATGTTGGGCCAGCCGTTCTTCGCAGAGCATTGGAAAACGCCCTGGGGGATTTCCCCGGTCTCCCGTTCCATGACACCCAGAATCAGGGTGTTCTCCAGGTGGTCCTCCACAAAGACCGCCCCCAGGATGCAGTCCTGGGCGTCAACGGTGGTGAGCAGTTGGGCGGAGGGGGTCTGGAAGCGGTAGCCGCCCTCCCGCTCGGCAGCCCGGAACAGATTCTCCAGAAGGGTCTGTTCCTCCTGAGCCATTGCCTGACGCACAGATTGATAGGTGACGTCAGAGACCGGGGGATCGCCCTCCAGAGAGACGTCCCCCGACTGGGACGCGCCGGAGGAAGGGGAATTGTTCTCCGCCTCCTTTACCTGGCAGGAGACCAGATTGCCGCAGAAGATACACACCGAGAACATCAGGACCAGGAACAGCACCGGGGGCCGCTTCTTGGGCCCGGAGAAGATATTTTTCAGACGCAGTTCTGTCTCCTTCGCCGACCCGGACAGAGGGGTGGAGAAGGGGGTGCGGGGCATTTTTTCGTACATAATATCCTCCTTATTTAGGCATGGGGAAGTCAACACGCTGATGATCCACCAGTTCCCGCTCCCCCTGGTCGTTGAATCGATAGGTGTAGTAGTCACGGCCGGCGTAGCCGTCCTTCCAGACGTCCACCAGCTGTTTTTTCTCCAAGTCTATGGTCAGGTTGGCGGAGGAGAAAAAGCCGGGCCGGAAGCTCCATGTCTCCTCATCCCACAGGAACCAGTACATGGGGCCGTTGTAGCTGCCGCCGCAGTAGATGCCAAAGTCCTCCGAGCCGTCAAAGTTCACGTCCTGGATGTCCAACTGCTCGCCTGAGACGGTAAGACGCAAGATTCCTTCAAAGAGATGGCTGTCATCCTGAACCACGGAAGCTTCGGTAATGGTCTGGAACAGGACGGAATCATCCCACACCTGGATCTGCTCAAAGCAGTCAAAGGTATCGTATTTGAGGATATGTCCCTGGGGAATCAGGGTGTGGGTGTGGCCGCTGGCCGTGGCGGCGGAGTAGGTTTTGACCTCGGGCTCCAGAGACAGCTCGAACTCCGTCCCATTCCAGCGCAGGGCGTACCAGACGGGGGGCGCCCATTTGTCCACGCTGACGGGGATGCGGACGGCGTCCAGAGGACTGTCCTCCCGGGGAACGAGACAGGACCCCCAGAGGGTGGCAAAGTCCATCCCGAACGGTTCCGCTGTCAGCTCACCGTCGATGATCCGGACAACGTAGACAACCGCAGCGGCGTAGTTGCTGTTGCCGACCTCGAGCTCCAGCAGGATGTCCTCGTGGGCCTCGGAGGTGAGATGGCCCGCCTTCAGGGTGCGGACCATCGGCGCACCGGGGTCCTCCCAGATGCAGTCCAGCACCTGGCCGCTGCCCATCACTGCCTGAAGAACCATGCGGTTTGGGTGTGCGTTGTAGGGGCCCTTCTGTTCCTCAAACTGCTGGGTCACCACAGTGAGCCGGTCAGGGAGCCCGTCGCCGTCCAGGTCGATATTTTCCAGTATGGCCCGGTCTATTTCCTGGAGCGGGACAGAAATTTCCGTCTCGACAGAGGAAGACGCGGATGGGCTTTGCGGGGAGATGTTTTGCTCCACCTCGGCCACGTTGCAGGACACTAAATTGCCGCAGAAAATACATGCGGAGAACATCAGGGACAGAAACAGCACCGGTGGCCGCTTCTTGGGTCCGGAGAAGATGTTTCGCAGTCGAATTTCCGTCTCCTTTGCCGACCCGGACAGGTGGGTGGAGAAGGGGGTGCGGGGCATTTTTTCATTCATGGCGTCTCCTTTCCCGGCTAGTAATTCAGAAAGTGAAGTTGAATGGACTGGACTGTATTCGTATTGGAGAAGAAGAACAGAACGGCGGAGCCCCAGCCCTCCTCGTATTCACAGTACCACAGGTAATCTCCGCCATAGCTTAAGTATGGAGTGTCATAGATCCCGGGGTAGGCGGCCAGCACGGCCTCCCGACTGTCCCCTACCCGGATGCCCCGGGGAGTGTACACGTCGGTACGGGTCACGTCCAGCAGAAAGACACTGTCGGTTCCGTCGGTGGGATCGTAATAATTGGTGGATAGGAAGCCGTCTCCGTTGGCGCTGAACCAGTAATCCCCTTCCAGGTAGGTGGGCTCATATCCGTAGAGCGTTTCGCTGTTCTGGATCAGCGGAGCGAAAAAGGAACTGTTTATCGACATGAGCGGGCCGATGGGGGTGGAGAAGCCGTCCCGGTACAGGCAGACCTCCGGGTCAGACAGGCCGGAAAGGGGCGATTCAATCTGGACAAAGCCGCCTTCCGGCTCCTCCCCGGCAAAATACCACTGGTTCCACAGGGGCGGGTCCAGCTGGTCGGTCTCCTCGGCGGGGACCAGGGGAGAGGAATCCCCGCTGTACCGATTGTAAGTAGTGACAGCCCGGTCCTCACAGATATACAGGTGGCCCGCACCGCTGATGGCGTCCAGAACCGCGTCGTCCACGTCGTCCACCCACCCGGTGAGGTAGAACACCGGCTGTCCGTCCGCCTTGATGCGGAAGCCCTCCAGGGTCAGACTGTGGAGCGCCAGCTGAAAGTCGTACTCCTGGTACTCACGGTCGATTTGTGCTTGGACTTGCTCAGTGACCTGGTCCAGCAGCCCCTTCTCGTTCAGCCCGGCCCGGGCCAGGGCGTCCTCTATAGATACCAGCGTCCCCTCCTTTTTGTCGTAGACCAGGGAGAAGACGTGGCCGGTGTTCAGGTCGGTGGTGAAGGTATCCCGATAGAACAGCAGGTTCAAGTATCGGTTGGTGGTGGAGGGGTAGAACAGGCACTGATTATCCAGAGCGTCCTCTCCCGTCCGGGAGGCAAGGTCGGCATATTCCTCCTGCAAGTCGTTAAGTGCGGCGTTGATGGCCTCCACCGCCTCATTTTTCTCTCCAGCGGGGAGGGCCAGGGCGGGTATCTCAACATAATTGCTGTTGGTGTCGTAGTATTGGGTCTCCATCACCAGGGTGGGCTGTGCGGGGAGGGGGCGGAAGGCCACCAGATTGCCGCACAGCAGACACAGCGCGCCGACCAGAACAATCAGCAGAAAGGGAGGGCGCTTTTTGGGTCCTGAGAAGATATTACGGATACGAATTTCCGTCTCCTTCGCCGACCGGGACAGGTGGGTGGAGAAGGGGGTGCGGGGTATATTGTTATTCATCGGTTTCGATCCTTTCTCTGTTCTGTAATCTTGCAACAGCGGCGAGAATGGTCTGACCATAGGGGGAGTAATCCTCCGGGGACAGACGGCGCAGGGCGTCCTCGTCGCAGGCCAGTTCGGTATCCCGCTCCACCAGACGCATCATATACCACATGAAGGGGTTGAACCAGTGCAGGGTGCTGACCCACATGGATAGGGATTTGAGCCAGATATCCCGGCGGCGGTAGTGGGTGAGCTCATGAAGAAGGGAAAAGCCCAGCTCCTCCCCGGAGATATTTCCCTGGGGAAGAAGGATAGCCGGACGAAAGATCCCGGCCAGCATGGGCACCTTCAGTCCCTGACACACCAGCAGCCGGGGACGCCGGTCCAGTTCCAGCTGATCGCCTAGACGGTTGAAGGCCAACACGGCTTCCGCGTCGGTGACGGGGGAGGCCCAGCGGCGCAGATAGTTCAGGAAGCGGAAGTGAGCACGCAGATTCCAGACCGTCGCCGCGGCGGCCCCTGCCAGCCATATCCACAGAAGTATGTGGGCGAGGGAGATGGAGCGGGAGGACTTTGCCTCCACAGGAGGGAGAGGGGCGGAGCCGTCGGGGGGCGTGACGGAGGAGCCGTCCGCCGGTCCGGCAGGCGGAGTCGGTCCGCTCTGAGTGCTTCCGGCCGATGGGGGAACGGCTGGAGACTGTCCGGGCACGGTGGGTCCCGGCGTAATGACAGGAGTGGGCGGAACATCCATTTGGAAGGGGGCCCGGGCTTCCCAGCGGGGCATGAGCGGGAAGGGAAGCGCCAGCCTCAGACAGAGCAGAAGCCAAGCCCAGCACCGCCATTTTGCCCCATACCGGCCCCAGGTGGAGCGGCTGGTGAGGGAAAGGAGAAACACCGCGGCAGAGCCGCCCAGAGTCAGAGCACCGAGGGTGAGAAGAACCTGATTCATCGGCTCTGACCTCCCTTCAGCTGGTCAAGGAGGGTCTGGAGCTCCTCCAGCTCGCTCCGCTCCAGGCCCTTGCGGGCCAGGGCGGCGACAAAGTTCCGGGGGGAGCCGTACAGCCGGTCCAAGACGGCCCGGCTATCGAAGGACTGATACTCCTCCTGACCGATCAGGGGGGAGTAAAGGTTGCTCTTTCCCTCCCGGCGGACAGCCACAAAGCCCTTGTCCGCCAGGCGGGAGAGATAGGTGTTGACCGTGTTGGAGGCCCAGCCGAAGAGAGACAGGCGCTCCTCCAGAAGGGCTCGGGGGGTGTCGGGACCGGTGGCCCACAGGGCTTTCATGACCTCAAGCTCAGTGTCAGGAAGCCGTTTCATCACATCACATCCACTTCAATTGTAGTTGATTATTATACTACACTTGAAGTGGATGACCGTCAAGTTACAGTATGGTTACAAAAGGAGACAAAAATTTCGGAGGATATTAAAAAAACCTTCATGGATTTTTCATAGACTTTTTTGCCATTCCATGGTAGAATATCCAAAAGTATAAGGAAAAGTGTATCCCTCCCTGTTTGAGCGACTGTCCACTGGGGAAATATCACTCTGGCGGATAAAACGGGGAAGGAGAGAAGAGCGCCCGTGGGCGCATGGAGGTTCGTTTGAAAAAAGAGATTTTAGGCATTACGTTTGACGACCTGACCCGGGAGGAGGCCGCCCAGGCGGGAGCCGCACTTCTGGCAGAGGACAAGTTCCACTATGTGGTCACCCCCAATCCGGAGTTTATTCTGACGGCGGAGAAGGATTCCGACTTCCGCAGGGTGCTCAATGGGGCCGACCTGGTGCTGCCCGATGGCATCGGGGTGGTCTATTCGGCCAAGCTCCAGGGCACGCCCCTGAAGGGCCGGGTGCCCGGCATCGAATTTGCGGCGGATATGCTGATCTGTCTTAATGGAATGGGCGGACGGCTCTATCTGTTGGGGGCCAAGCCCGGCGTGGCCGAGGAGGCCGGCCGTCGCATCCTGAATCAGTACCCCAACATCACCCTCTGCGGTACCCAGGACGGCTACTTCGAGGACGAGGAGGAGGTCCTCCTCAAGGTGGCCGCCGCCCGGCCCGACCTGCTGTTTGTCTGCCTGGGGGCCCCCAAGCAGGAGAAGTGGATGGCCCGGTGGGGCAGACACACCGGCGCGCGGCTGGCCATTGGGCTGGGCGGAGCGCTGGATGTCTTCGCCGGGAAGGTGGAGCGGGCCCCGGAGGGGTGGCGAAAGCTGGGGCTGGAGTGGGCCTACCGTCTGAAAAAGGAGCCCCGGCGGGCGGGGAGGATGGCTAAGCTTCCTCTGGTGCTGGTAAAGGCCGCGGGAAAACGGATCAAGAAATCGTAGGGACGCTTCAAAAAGCCGGATTCTCTCCTTTGTGTGACCGGTGGACACGGAGGTCTATGTTAAGGAGGACAAATTTATGGTATATATTCTGTTGGCCCCTGGCTTTGAGGAGGCTGAGGCCTTGGTGCCCGCCGACCTGTTGCGGAGGGCAGGGCTTGAGACGCAGTTGGTGTCTGTCACCGGCGAACCCGTCACTGGCAGCCACGGTATCACCGTGATTGCCGATACTGTTCTGGACAAGCTGGATCTGTTCGGGGCGGACATGATTGTTTTGCCTGGGGGCGGCCTGGGTGTGAAGAACCTGGGTGCCGAGCCCGCCGTGGAGAAGCTGGTCCGGGAGGCAGTGGAGCGGGACCTGTGGGTAGCCGCCATCTGCGCCGCCCCCACCCTGCTGGGAAAGTGGGGCCTGCTGGAGGGGAAAAAGGCGATCTGTTACCCCGGTATGGAGGATCAGCTCACCGGAGCCTTGGTGCAGACGGCGCCAGGTGAGATAAAGGACGGCAGGATCATCACCGGTCGGGCCGCCGGTTCTGCCTTCGACTTTGGCGCGGAACTGATCGAGGCCCTTCTAGACCGGGCGGCGGTCGACAAGGTGTTGGAAGCTATTTGTTATTGACAGCCGGCCCCTTAAGAACGCAGGAAAGGAGCGGAGGAGGATTTCTACTGTTGAGCTTGAGAAGAAGACGCTGCGCCGCCGGGTGCGGGAGCAACTGACTGCCCTGGGACCGGAGGAGCTGCGTCAGAGCGACGACGCCCTCTTCCGGCGTTTTCTGGCCCTCCCACAAGTGGAGGCGGTCGGGACTATTTTTGCGTTCTGGGGAATTCCAGGCAAAGAGCCGGATACCTCCCGGCTGATCGGTGAGCTGGTCGGCCGGGGCAAAACGGTGGGGCTGCCCAGAATGCTGCCGGAACACCGGATGGAGGTGCGCCGCTATGACCCGAACAGACCTCTGATACAGGCACCCTTCGGCATCTCAGAGCCGGGAGAGGACTGTCTTCTTCTGGCCCGGGAGGGGATCGGACTTGTGCTGGTCCCCGCTGTGTGCTATGATAGGCAGGGATATCGCCTGGGCTTCGGCGGCGGTTATTATGACCGCTGGCTGGAGGAATTTTCCGGTGTGAAGGTTGGTCTGTGCAGGGAGGCGGTTCTCCAGGAGCGGGTGCCCACTGAGACCCACGATGCCAAAGTGGATTTCCTGATTACCGAAAGACAGAGCCTGTCCCTTTGACCACCGGAAAAGAGCGGAGGTTTCTCCCCCCGCTTCTTTTCGCTGTGTAGACTGCCGCTCAGCAGCCACAGTCACCGCCGCAGCCGCAGCCATTGTCACAACCACAGTTGTTTCCGCAGCCGTTGTTGCAGCCGCAGCCATTGCCGCCCCAGCCGAACAGGATGATGATCAGGATGATGATCCACAGCGTGCCGTTGCCGCCCCAACCGTTGTTCCCACAGAACATAACATTTCACCTCACTTGTTTCGCCGGGACGTCGTCCCTGCGTTCTGTACCATTCTATGGCCTGCCCTTGTCCCTGGTGACAGATGGACAGGAAAATTTTGTTAGGAGCTGACCCTATGCCGCAAGATAATTATTATGAGCACAGAGATCGGAGCGGTGAGCGGCGTTCCTCCCAGAATGGGAGGCCCTCTCATTCTGCCGCCCGGGAGGGACAGAATGCCGCACGGCGTCCCCGAAAGAAAAAGAGGCGCTCCGCCGGACGCACCACGGCGCTGGTTCTGCTGTATGTGACGGCGGTCATTGGCGTGTCCATTCTGCTGGCCTGTGTGGGCTGGATCGCCGCGGAGGATGTTCTGGCCCTGAATAAGGCGCAGAAGGAAATTACCTTTACCATTACCGCGGAGGACGATTTTAATGATGTGGCGGATCGGCTAAAGAGTGAGGGGATGATTGAGTATAAATTCCTCTTTAAGCTGTTCGCCTCCTTCACCCACAAGACGGACTCGTTCAGCGTGGGCAGCTATACGCTGAATACCGACATGGATTATCGGGCGCTGCTGTCGGGTATAAGCGCCAATTCCGCCAACCGCTCCCAGGTGAAGGTGACGATTCCAGAGGGCTACAATATCGACCAGATATTCAGCCTGATGGTGGAAAAGGGGGTGGCCCAGAACGTGGAGGAGCTGCGGGAGGCCGCCGCCAACCATGACTACAAATTTTCCTTCCTTCAGGATATCCCGCTGGGAGATTATCACCGGCTGGAGGGCTATCTCATGCCGGACACCTACACCTTTTACACCCCCCACGATCCGATATATGCAATCAATAAGCTGCTTGTTTATTTTGACAGCCAGGTGGGTGACGACCTGCGGGCTCAGGTGGAGCGGACGGACTTCAATCTGCGGGAGATACTCACCATCGCCTCCCTGATTGAGCGTGAGACCACCGGCGAGGACCGGACGGATATTGCCTCCGTCATCTACAACCGCCTGCGCCATCCGGACGCCGGCACCCAAGGGTATTTGCAGATCGATGCCACCTTGGTCTATATCAATGGTGGGAAGGAGCCGGTCGAGGCGGACAAGTCCATTGATTCTCCCTACAACACCTATATGTATAAAGGACTGCCCCCCGCGCCGATCGCCAATCCGGGCATGGAATCCATTGTGGCCGCTCTGAATCCCTCCGACAGCAACAACTATTATTACGCTTTGGGCGACGACAATGCCCATCATTTCTTCCGGACCTACGATCAGCTGCAGAGATTTATCGCCAGCCAGGATCGCTATAAAAGCAATTAAAGTCCGACGGCCCTGTGAGGGCATGGGTCCCGCAAAAACACAGGGGCCTGTAGCTCTCATTGGGCCGTTTTGCCCGAAAAGGAGAGAGATTATGAGAAAAATGGAGCTTCTTGCCCCGGCGGGGGATATGGAACGGCTGCAGATGGCGGCGGCCTATGGGGCGGACGCTGTCTATCTGTCTGGGAACACCTTCGGAATGCGTTCTTTTGCCGGAAACTTCTCGCCGGAGGAGCTGAAGGCTGCTGTGGAGCTGTGCCGGACCCAAAATGTCCGGGTCCACGTTACCTGCAACACCATGCCCCGGAACAACGAGGTCAGCCGTCTGCCGGAATGGCTGGAGTATCTGGAGGAGCTGAGGGTAGACGCGGTTATCTTGGCCGATGTGGGGGTACTGGCCCTTGCTGAACGGTACGCCCCCCACGTCCAGCGCCACATCTCCACCCAGGCCAGCATTGTCAGTTACCAGTCCGCCCGGACATGGAACGATTTGGGTGCCAGTCGGGTCATCCTGGCCCGGGAGCTGTCTTTGGAGGAGATTTGCGAGATTCGGACCAAGACGCCCCCCGAACTGGAAATTGAGGTCTTTGCCCACGGGGCCATGTGCGTCAGCTACTCCGGGCGATGCCTGCTGTCCAACTACATGACGGGCCGGGATTCCAACCGGGGGGCCTGCGCCCAGCCCTGCCGCTACCAGTACGCCCTGATGGAGGAGAAGCGGCCCGGGGAATATTTTCCTGTCTATGAGGAGAACGGCGAGACTTACATCATGAACTCCCGGGATATGTGTATGATTGACCATGTCGCCGATTTGGCGGACGCTGGAGTGGATTCCATCAAGCTGGAGGGTAGAGCCAAGTCGGCCTACTACGCCGCCATTGTCACCGGGGCCTACCGTCACGCCGTCGACGCGGCGGCGGCCGGAGTCCCCCTGGACCCGGTTTGGCGGGACGAGGTGGAGCATATCAGCCACCGGCATTATTCCACCGGCTTCTTCTACGGTCAGCCGGGGCAGTTTACCCAAGATGCCCGGTATGTGCGGGACTGGCAGATTGTGGCCAAAGTGCAGTCCTGCGATGGCGAGGGGAATGCCATCCTTACTCTGAACAACAAATTCAAAGTGGGGGATGATCTGGAACTGGTAGGCCCTGACGTCCGGCCCCAGGCGTTCCGGGTGGAGGCGCTCTGGAACGAGGAAGGAAATTCTCTGGAGGAGGTCCGGCACCCCCAAATGGTCTTTCGTATGAGGCTGTCCCGGCAGGTCCCGCCCCTGTCTCTGCTGCGTCGGAGAGCGGACCTGTCGCCCCGGTAGAACGGCGGGAAAAATATAAAAAACCTATGGCTTTTTTCAGGAATTGTGGTATGATGATAAACACCGCTGTTATGCGGCAATGAAAGAAACACTTGTTCGGAGAGGAGGGCGGCTGTGAGAAAGAAAGGGAGAAGTCTTGCGCTGATGTTGGCGGCGTCTCTGCTGCTCAGTGGCTGTCTGTTCCGTTCGCCGGACGATCTGTACCGGCAGCCGGAGAAGTCGGCAGGATATGAACAGCTTAACGGAGCAATCCGGACGGTGCGCACAGGGCTGGAGCTGGAATTCAGCACCCGTGTGGAGGATGTAACCATTATGGCGGGGGACAATACCGCCAGCATCCAGCTCCAGGACCTGGACGGAGATGGCCTGCGGGAGAGCGCAGTGACGTTTTTTCGGGTGCCGGGTATTGAAAAGCCTATCAAGATCTACATTTTTACCCAGATTGGGGAGGAGTATGTGGTTACCGGTGTGGTAGAGGGCGAGGGCAGCGCCATTTACGCCATAGACTACGCTCAGATTAACGGGGAAGGCCGGAAGGAGCTGGCTGTGAACTGGCAGATCAGCTCCGGCGCATATCAGCTTGGGGTGTATACCTTGGACGAGATCGACCTGCCCAGCGAGGGACTGAGCGAGGAGGAGGCTTTAGCAGCTGTCAGAGCGATGACACGGATGGACCTGACAGGCATGGAACGGCTGCTCACCCGGTGCAGTGTGGCAAGCGACGGATCCAGCGGCTGCCGGCTGTTGGACATGGATAAAGACACCCGAATTGAGGTGCTGGTCACCCGAGTAGACGTTGGGGGAGCGAGCAGTCAGGTGGAGGTCTATGGCTGGGAGGACGGGGCGATGGCCTTGCTGGATACCGCCGAGTTGTCCGCCGGCATCAGCGCAGTCAGCCGCGTCCGCACCAATTATCTGGCCGGGGACTACAATCAGCCCGCCCTGTATGTCACCAGCACCCTGGCAGAGGGTGGTCGGGTGATTGATGTGGTGGCCTATGTAGGGGGCAGGCTCACCAATGTGGCGATGTCAGAGGAGGGGGTCAGCCGGGAGCGCATCCAGGGCTATACCGAGATTAATCCTACTGACATCAATCTGGACATGGTGGCCGAGCTGCCCGCGCCTTATTCCCTGCCCAGCTATGGGGAGAGCTCGTCCAGCAATTTCTGGCTGATTGACTGGGCCCAGTACGACGTGCGCGGAAAGCGCAGCCATGTGCTCACCACCTATCACAATGTAAGTGATGGATGGTATCTGACCATCCCGGAGAGCTGGCGGGATCAAATCACCATTTCCCGCAACGATCAGGTCACCGGCCGTCGGGAGGTGGTATTTTCCAATTGGAGGGGCGAGGAGCAGGAGCCGGAGCCGTTCCTGAGTATCTACCGCGTTTCCAGCAGCCGCAGCTCTGATCTGGAGGAGGCGGGCTGGATTGTCCTCTGCGAGGAGGAAAATGTTACCTATGCCGCCCGTTTTCACAAAAGCAGTTGGGACTGCGGGCTGGACGAGCTGGACCTGCTGGAGCGGTTCAATACCATCCGAAGAAGCTGGTACAGTGAGTAATGGATTGGGAGGGAAGCACCCATGAGAAAGGTATTGGTCCTGGAGGACGAGGAAAATATCCGCAGCTTTGTGGTAATCAACCTGAAGCGGGCGGGTTATCAAACTGTGGAGGCGGGAACCGGTGAGGAGGCCCTGGGTGCCGTCCGGGACAATCCGGATATCAAGGTGGCCCTGCTGGATATCATGCTGCCCGGCATCGACGGTTTTGAGGTCTGTCGCCGTCTGCGGGCCATGGACAACAAAATCGGCATTATCATGCTTACCGCCCGTACTCAGGAGATGGATAAGGTCACAGGTCTGATGACCGGGGCGGACGACTATGTGACCAAGCCCTTCTCACCTGCCGAGCTCACCGCCCGGGTGGATGCTCTTTTCCGCCGTACCGGCGGAGATGAGGCGCCCATCTCACCTGATGAGATCAGCGACCCGCCCTTTTTGCTCAACACCCGCAACCGAACGCTGGAGAAGAACGGGCAGCGGGTCAAGCTCACCCAGGTGGAGTACTCCATCGTCAAGCTGTTTATGGAAAATCCGGGCAAGGCCCTGTCCCGGGAGGAAATACTGGATACCGTGTGGGGCAAGGATTACTTCGGCGAGCTGAAAATTGTGGATGTGAACATCCGCCGCCTTCGGATCAAGATTGAGGACAATGCCCAGAAGCCCACCTTTGTCAACACTGTGTGGGGGTATGGATATAAGTGGGGGAGCTGAAAAACTCTGCTCCCCCGGGGGAGGATGCGCCCCGCCCGCGGGCGGGGCGGAAGGATTAACAGGAGGAGGTGAACCACAATGGCCAAGGCTACAAGATTACAGGACCAGGTCAAAATCCGCGGCATCCGGCGGCGGTGGCTGGTAAACAGTGTGGCCATTGTGCTGCTGATTCTGGTGCTGGCTGTAAGTGCGTTTGCCGCCATGCTGTGGAGCTACTATTACAGCGGCCCGGCGGACGACCTGGAGCGAAAGGCCACATCCTCCGCTAACGGGTTTCGGATGTATACCAGCTCTGACTACCGGGCTGCGGCCCAACAGGCGGTGAGCAGCTATGAGGACAAGAGCCGGCTGGAGCTTCAGTTTCTGGACACCGCCGGAGCGGTGCTGTACTCCGGAAACGACCTGACCGCCGGCAGTACCCCCAGCACCCCTGACATTCAAAAGGCCCTGAATGAGCGGAGCGCCAGTCCCTGGAGAGGGAGGGACCCCGACACCGGAGAGCGAATCCTGGCCGCCTCCAGCCCGGTAATCTACCAGGGGGAGGTGGTAGGGGTCATTCGCTATGTCACCTCTCTGTCCGGAATTGACCGGCAGTTTACCTTCGCCATGGCGGTGATTTCGGCAATTGCCTTGGGTATTTTTGCTATGGTGTATTTTTCCAACTTGTATTTTGTCCGCTCCATTGTAGAACCTCTGGCCGCTATTACCGAAATTGCCCGGGTGATTGCCGACGGAAGCTACGGCGTTCAGATTGAGAAGAAGTTTGACGATGAGATCGGCGAACTTACCGACGCTATTAACGACATGTCGATGAAGATCCGTCAGTCAGAGAAAACGCAAAGCGAGTTTATTTCCTCTATGTCCCATGAACTGCGCACTCCCCTCACCGCCATCACAGGCTGGGCGGAGACCATACAGGCCGGAGAGGTCCGTTCCGCTGAGGATATGCGCAAGGGCATGTCTATTATTGTGTCCGAGGCCAAGCGGCTGAGCAATATGGTGGAGGAGCTGCTGGGGTTTTCCCGTATTGAGGACGGCCGGTTTACCCTGTCGGTGGAGCCGCTGGACCTGAAAGCGGAGCTGGAGGACGCGGTATACACATATAAGGAGTTTTTCCGTAAGGAGGGCATTACGCTGGACTACGCAGACGGTCCAGAGGAGATGCTGCCCATTTCCGGTGACCCGGAACGGCTGCGGCAGGTGTTCTGCAATCTGCTGGACAATGCGGCCAAGCACGGCGGCGCAGGGAAACATATTTTGGTTTCCCTCTATCAGGAGGGGAACGACGCTGTTATCCGAATCCGGGACTACGGTCCGGGAGCGCTTGAGGAGGAACTGCCCTATCTGAAAAACAAGTTCTATAAGGGCAGCTCTAAGGCGCGGGGCTCAGGCATTGGACTGGCCGTTTGTGAGGAGATTGTAGTCCGACACGAGGGGCGAATGGAGGTAGGCAACGCCGAGGGCGGAGGGTTCATTGTCACAATTTATCTGCCGGTTGAAAATTGAGGCTTAGTCTGGTAAAATAGGTTCAGAGCCCGGTATTCCTGTCGGGCCGTAATATGAGAAGGCCGGCGAAAAACCCGGCCTGTTGAGAATTAATGCCTGGAAAAGGCAGCCAAAGGAGAACCTACATGTCCAAGCAAGATTGTATGTGCCCCAAATTTAAAACTATGTGCGGTGGGCAGGCCCTGATCGAGGGCATTATGATGCGCGGTCCCAAGAAGCAGGCCGTGGTAGTCCGCAGGCCGGACGGTGAGCTGGAGGTTCAGGAGAAGGAGCTCCGGTTTATCAAAGACAAACATCCCGTTTTAGGCTGGCCTCTTCTCCGTGGAGTGGTCAATTTTTGCGATTCCATGTACAACGGGGTCACCGCACTGTTGTTTTCCGCTGAATTTTTTTCAGAAGACGAGGACGGAGAAGAGGAGGAGCCCTCCAAGCTGGAAATCTGGCTCAATGAGAAGCTGGGCAGTGAAAGGGTTACCGCACTGATTACTACCTTTGCGGTAGCACTTGGAATTGGTATGTCCGTCGGCCTGTTTTTTTTGCTGCCTACCCTGCTGGGGACGGCTGTCACCGTCCTGACCTCATCCATGCTGGTCCGGAATTTAGCGGAGAGTGCGTTGAAACTGCTGATTTTTGTGGCCTATCTGGCTCTTTGCTCCCGTATGGGGGAGATGAGGCGGGTATTTTCCTACCATGGAGCAGAGCATAAAACGATCTTCTGCTATGAGGCCGGGCTGCCTCTCACGGTGGAGAATGTCCGGAAACAGCCCCGGCACCATCCCCGATGCGGGACAAGCTTCCTGTTTATGGTTATTGCTATCTCCATCCTTGTGTCCACCGTAGTCTTTGCCATCTGGCCGGTAAGCAATCCCTTCCTGCGTTTTCTGGCTCATCTGGCCATGCTGCCGGTCATTGTGGGCTTCAGCTATGAGATCAACCGCTGGGCCGGCCGGCATGATGGACCTGTTACCCGGTTCTTTACCGCACCAGGGCTGTGGCTGCAAAATTTTACCACCTTTGAGCCAGATGATTCCATGATCCAGGTGGGTATCCGGGCGCTGGAGTTGGTCCTGCCAGAGGAGAAAGGTGCGGACGCATGGTAAATGGCCGGGGATTTCCGCTTAAAAACATCAGGAAGGTGATTCCATGGCGACCACCTATAACAATTTATTCCTGGATACCCGAGCCCGGCTGAAAAAAGCAGGGGTAGAGTCCGCTCAGCTGGAGGCCCGGGAAATCATCTGCTTTGCTGCGGACAAAAGCCGGGAACAGTTCTATCGGGACATGTCCCTCTATGCATCAGGGGAACTGGAGCGGCGGGTGGAGGAACTGGTCCAGCGCCGTCTGGCGGGCGAGCCGGTGGCCTATATCATCGGGGAGTGGGAGTTTTATGGCCTGTCGCTGGATATCTCCCGGGATGTGCTCATTCCCCGACTGGACACCGAGCTGCTGGCCGAGCGGGGTATTCTCAAGGCCCGGGATTCCGGTGAGGGAGCCCGAGTGCTGGATTTGTGCGCCGGCAGCGGCTGTGTGGGGCTGGCCATCGCCGCCAATGCCCCTGAGTGCCGGGTGGTGCTGGGGGAGCTGTCGGAAGGGGCCCTGCGGGTCTGTAAGCAGAACGTTCGCCGCAACGAGCTCAACGCCCGGGTCACTTGTCTGTCGGTCAACGCTTTTGAAAATCCGACCTCTGCACTGTGGGATTTTGACGCTATTGTGTGTAATCCCCCTTACATACCCAGCGGCGATATTGAAGGTTTGGATGTCTCCGTGAAGGACTATGAGCCCCGCTTGGCTCTGGATGGCGGGGAGGAGGGGCTGGATTTCTATCGGGCCATCGCCGCCAAATGGAAGTCCGCCCTGCGTCTGGGGGGCTCCCTCATTTTTGAGGTGGGCCTGGGGCAGGCTCCCGCTGTAGAGGATATTCTGGCTCAAAACGGATATGAGGAGATCAAGACGCTCCCCGATACCCAGAATATCCTCCGTGTGGTGGAGGGGACCATTAACAATTAGAATAGGGGTATTTTGCTATGGGTAAATGGGTTGAGCATAGAGAGTTTATTCCTGTGGCCGAGGTCCCGGCGGAACTGCCAGAGGGCATCGCCGCGAAATATTATGTGCGCTGGCCCGGAAATTTTCATGAGGTCACCCAGGACAATGTGAAACGAATTATGAAGAACCTGCACAGCGGAAATTGGATGGATATTTACCTGTACCACGAGGCTGACGAGGAGGGAGACTATCTGGACCTTGAGACTGATGGGACGCTTTTCGACCTGAGCTACGGAGAGAATATGGGAGATATCTGGTGGTCTACTTATGAT